>CATPAW010000133.1 GCA_955652255.1 uncultured Chthoniobacterales bacterium
AAATTCGACCGTTCCCTTGGCTTGGCTCAGGACAGGCGCCGACCCGCGCTCGGGTTGCATTTTTGCTGACAAATCAAAGATCGACATGGAAAATGCAGGAATGAATTCACAAAAGGCTGGATTACGCGTCGCGAGCATAATTTTCGCGATTTTTGCGCTTGGCCATGCGGTACGGCTTTTCAAACACGCCAAAGTGCTGGTTGCAACTCATCAGATACCGATGGAAGTGAGCTGGGTTGGGCTCATTATCGCTGCCGGACTCTGCATTTGGTTATGGCGACTCTCCTGCCGCGCGACGTGACGAATTTTTAAAGCGGCGGCATCCGATATGGTCGCGGTGGCTAGTGGCAAATGAAACACTCCCATCTCGCGCTCATTTCCGGATTTCTCCTGTTCGTTATTCTCGCGATTTCATGGTGTGGAAAAAAACCGAAAACTGAAGTAACCGGATTACCGACTCCGACTCAGACTTCCTCACCTTCCCCCTCTGCGGCGCTCTCTCCATCCCCGAGCGCTTCCGCGACAGTCGCGCAGCTCTCCACGCCGCCGTCCAGCAAAACTTCCTCGCCCGAGTTTCAAAAAGTGGCGAGCAAAGTCGGGCCTGCTGTAATTTTGGTCACGGTCTTCGATCGATCCGGGCGGCTACTGCGAACGGGAACCGGTTTCTTTATCTCCGAGGACGGTCGATTTGTCACGAACTCGCATATTGTTGAGGGCGGCGCCAATGCCGTAGCAAAATCGGCAGACGGCAAAATCCGCAATGTGACCGGCGTTCTTACCTCGTCCGACGAACTCGATCTCGCCGTGCTCAAGGCCGAAACAAAAACAGGCGTGCCATTTCTTCCTTTGAACAAAGTTTCCGAACGACAAACAGGCACATCAGTCGCGGTAATCGGAAGCCCCCTAGTCGGCCGTGAACAGCCGCTCGCCGCTGCCACGATTTCCGCGCGAAGATCCGATCAGCGCGGAGACCGGCTAGAAACTTCGAATCCGATTTCAAATGACGCCGAGGGTTCACCGGTTGTCGATGTAAACGGCGAAGTGCTTGGCATCGTGACACCGACGCGCGAGCATGGCGCGATTGGGGCCGTTGTGCGGCCCGCGAGCACCCTCGGATCATTGCTCGCGCAGATTAGATCAGACACGAAAGCTCGTTGGGCCGCGGCTAGCATCGAGTCTCCGTCGCCCCAACCAAACCCTTCTCCTCAGCCGTCCGCCAGAACAGCCGGGGACAATCGGAAATCGAAATTAACATACAATCCGGCACCGAGATATCCTCCGGAAGCGCGCCTCTCGCGTGTCAGTGGCTCGGGCCGTTTCCGCATCACTTTCAGCGCGGACGGCGCGGCGAGAGATGTCCGGATTATCGAATCAACCGGCAAACCCATTCTCGACCAAGCGGCGGCGGACTCGCTGCGGCAATGGAAATCCGAACCAGGCCACGAGTGGAGCGTGGTTGTTCCGATTACTTTTAAGCCGTAGCCATCGCAACGGAAATCCCAAGGGTCCAACATTCAAGCTCCAGGGAAGCTTCAATCACCCAAGGTTCCAAACTGCAAGACGCGCGGCATTCCTTTGGATTTGAAGTTTGGAATTTCCTTGGGTCTTGGAATTTGGAATTTCCGCCCGCCTGAGGCGGGTAGATCTTAGTGGCGAAAATGCCGGATGCCGGTGAAGATCATCGCCATGCCGCGTTCGTTGGCGGCGGCAATCACTTCCTTGTCCCGCACTGAACCGCCCGGTTGAATGGCACAGGTCGCGCCCGCCTCGGCCGCGGCAATCAAACCATCGGGAAACGGAAAGAACGCATCGCTTGCCACGGCACTGCCTTTGAGCGAGAGGCCGCTCTCCTTCGCTTTCCAAATCGCGATGCGCGAAGCATCGATACGCGACATTTGACCGGCGCCAATTCCCAGTGTGCGGTCGGGCCTGGCATAAACAATCGCATTCGATTTGACGTGCTTGACCACGCGCCATCCAAAAAGAATGGCCTTGAGTTCGCTTTTCGTGGGTTGACGTTCCGTCACGACATCTTGTGGGATCTCGTTTGCGCTGTCTGCGTCCTGTACAAGCAGTCCGCCGCAGACCGAGCGAATATCGATTGTCGATCTTGTCTCGTCTGCCGGAGCCGTCAGACGAATGAGCCGCAGATTTTTTTTCTTCTGCAAAATGGTGCGCGCTTCTGCGTCGAAATCCGGCGCGACAATCACTTCGGAGAAAATTTCGCTGATCGTTTTCGCGAGCGGCTCATCGATTGTCCGGTTGCAAACGATGATGCCGCCAAATGGCGCCTGCTTGTCCGTCGCAAACGCCTTCTGCCAAGCCTTGCGCAGATCGAGATCGGAACCGACGCCGCACGGATTGGTGTGTTTTAAAATCGCAACTGTCGGCTGCTCGAATTCTGCGATCAGATTCGTCGCTGCGCTGATGTCGAGAATGTTATTAAAAGAAAGTTCCTTGCCATGAAGTTTTTCATAATGTCGGTCGAAATCCCCGTAGAGCGCCGCGGCTTGGTGCGGATTCTCGCCGTAGCGCAGCCGAGCGACGAGCGGAAGCGAGATTGAAAATGATGCGTCGGTTGTTTGTTCCTTGTTCAGAAAATTGCCGATGGCGCGGTCGTAATCGGAGCATTTGATGAAGGCTTTAATGGCCAGGTACTCGCGCAGTTTTAACGTCGTGGCGCCGTCGTTGTCGCGCATGTTTTCGAGCACGGCCTCGTAATCGGCCGGGTCGACAACGACCGTGACCGATTCATAATTCTTCGCGGCGCTGCGAACCATCGAGGGCCCGCCGATGTCGATGTTCTCGATCGCTTCGGCCAGCGTCACGTTCGGTTTCGCGATAGTTTCTTCGAATGGATACAAATTCACCACCACCAGATCGATCGGCTCAAAACCGCACTCGCGCGCTTCGGCTTCATGCTTCGGATCGCCCCGTTTGTAAAGCAATCCGCCGTGCACACGCGGGTGCAAAGTTTTGACCCGCCCTTCCAGCACCTCTGGAAATCCAGTGAAACTGGAGATCTCACGCGCTGGGATCTTTTCTTTTTTTAACAACTCCGCCGTTCCACCAGTGGAAATGACGTCCACGCCCTGGCGTTCAAGAGCGCGGGCCAACGACGCGATGCCGGTCTTATCCGAAACCGAAATCAATGCGCGCGCGATTTTCATCTCAACGTTAAAGAGTTAAAAAGGTTACAAGGTTAAAATGTAACGTTTGTAACGATGTAACTCTTCTAACCTTTTTAACGCGACGCCAGTCAGCGATCCAGAATGACGTTCTTCGCCGCCGGATAAAGCACTGGGCAACAGCCGATGGTTTCGCAAAATGCCTTGCTGAAATGGCTGAGGCTCGAATAACCGACTTCTGTCGCGGCTTCAGTTACGTTGTAGCGTCCCGTGCGCAGCAGTTCGGCCGCGCGTTCCATTCGCAGATTGCGCAAGTATTGCGGAATAGTGAGGCCGACTTCGCGCGAGAAAATCCGGCTGAGATAAAAGGGGCTGCAGCCGACTTCCTGACCAAGTGCTTCGAGCGTGGGCGGGTTCGCCAAATCGCGCGCCAGCAGTTCTTTGGCCCGCTCGACGCGTTCACGCGCAACGCGTTTTTGGCGCATGCAAAAAAATTCCGGGTCCTTCGGCGCAAAGAGAAAATGCGCCATCAACTCGAGTGCCTTGCTTTGGTACCAAAGAATCTGCGCCGCTTTCGTCACTGGCGGCTCGGCCAGACTGGCCACGACATCGCGCTGTTGGATCGACATCGGACGGGCCGGCGCGACTACGCTTTCGTTTTTATCACCGAAAATCACCCGTCGAATCTCCGGCTCCAAGTCGGCTTCGTTTTGCACAAACTGCTTTTCTAAATGTTCGCGGGAGAATTCTAGAGTGACAAACTGATGATGATCGTGCGCCTGACGCGACGCGGGCACCGGCTCGTTCGCGATGGCGTAATAACCAGAGTTCCCCGGGTGATAATCGCTCCGCGTCCGTCCCTGAGCGCCGACCGCGCCCCGACCGTTGAGGTTTAAACAAAACTCAAGGCTCCGTTGATGAAAACTGCGTCCCCAGTCGAGCGGCTGCGCGATGCGGAAATCATGCCACTCGATGCTGACCCCAAGCCGATTGAAATCGCCGTAAAGCTGACGCCATCCCGGCGCCACTTCACTCCATGCTCCTTGTTCGGCTTGCGCCACTTCCTTTGAAATCATCGCGTCTAATTACAAATGCCGCCTCTCAGAAAGCAAGGAAGGTTTCACTTCTTTCAGCGCGTCCCGCTCCCACTTCCCGAGGGTGGACGCCGCGTCGTAAGTGCCTTGAGCGAACTCCAGAAGCACGGCGTCCGGCGAGTCTGCGGTGCGCACCGCATCGTACGGTAAAACAAATTCGTGCATGGTTGCGTTGTACGAGGCCGCCTCCGGTTGCACTTTTGCTTTCGCAAATCCAGATGGCTCCGGATATGCATAGGAATAGAAGAGCGGCATCGGCGCAGCGGCGTTGCCTGGCCAGAAACCGAGGCTGCTCACTTCCTGCGAATAAGCTTCGCGCGTGATGGAGTCGGGCAAGTGCGGAATGCCGCCGGGATGCGGAGGCGCGGCGCGACCGGAGAATCGCGTCACAGCAAGATCGAAACTGCCCCAGAAAAAATGCACTGGGCTGCATTTGCCGCAGAAGCGCGAGCGGAATTCTTTGAAGACGCGATCGGCCTGAACGAGAACACGCCAGAATCGATTTGCGTAATCACGATCATAAGCGCGGTGGATTTCATCGCGCTCGAACGGAATCGGGTCGGGTAACTCATTCGGCGTGGTGTTGATCGCAACCGGCAGATTCAACTCATGCAAGATCGACATGAGCGCGTGATAAAATTCAGAAACACTCCGCGGTAGGAGTGGAATTTCGCGCCGCGCGCCATCAGCGGTTGCGATCGACAGCTTATGATCGATAAAATCGAATTCGATTTCGAATATTCTGGCCCCATGCGGAATCGGCGAAGTCGTCAGGCCGCGCGCCGTGACGTAAAGCGTGACGTGCCAGGAATGGTTCGTCCACGGAGTGAGCGCGAGCCGGACCTTGCCCACGATTTGCGTCCACATGTGAAGCGTGACGCAAGTCTCGCTCCATTCCGGAAATGGCAGCGCCGGCCAGATTTCGTCGCGACTTTTGTTTTGAGGCGAAGTCATCTTTGTCGATCTTGCGGGTCCAGATCAGTCCCGATTAATGAAATCCTGGAAGGAGCGGTGCACTCTTTGGAAGATGTCTCGCGCTTCGTCCTGAGCGCGGCGAAAAGCTTGTTTGATCCGCGCTTTGGTGCTGCTGATGATGCCGCCTCCATCTTCGGTGTCTCGTTTTGCGTCGCGATCGGTTTCCACTTCCTGCATGCTGGCCCCGGCGAACATTCCCTCGGTGCGCGTGACAGTGCCGCGGTTCGCTCCGATGTAAATGGCGCCGACCGGACGCGCGGATTCATTTTGCAACGTAACAATCCAGACGGGATCGCCGCGCTCATCGGTGCGCAGCGCGTAACTGACAATCGCGAAGCGCGCGTTCGATTTTTCGGCGGTATGACTGGCGACGGCATAGGCGCCGTTGGAGTCGAGATTTAAGCGCGCGGTATTAATGGTGGCGCCTTCCGTAGAACCGGCGACCGAGCGAACCGGCGTGCGTTCGGACACAATGCGGTCGTTCGCGATTTCTATTTCTCGCACCCCTCCGCGGGCGCGCGGATCGTCGAGAAGAATTTTCCAGGTCTTTGGTTGCGGAGTGCCGTCCACGCCCGTGACAGAAATAACATGGTTGACGAAATCGCGATTCAACCGCGTGCCGACTACGCGCAAAGCTTCATAAGCAGTGGCGTGTTCCTGCGCCAGCGCCGGCGTTACAATCAGCAGCAGCGCGGCCAACGTTTTCCACATGTGCAGAACTGAACAACCGGTTGCAACGACTGTCCATCGCTTTCGCTGAAGACTTACTCTGTAGGGGACGCTGTCAGCGTCCCGCTTAAATTCAAAACGGGAAGCAAACTGCTTCTCCTACAGAATTGCAGCATCGGCAACTGTCGATTTAAGATGCGTTCGTTTTTTGCCTCCGGACTTGAATGAGTCCGCCCTGTCTGTTCAGCTTGCTTGTGCGGTCGAATGAAGAAAAAGAAGATCGAGTTTAGCAGTCACACCGCCAACCTTGCCTTAATGCGCAAGTTTGTCCGCGGATTTCTCGACGCTTATCCGTTTTCCGAAAAAGAGCGGATGCTAATAGT
>CATPAW010000134.1 GCA_955652255.1 uncultured Chthoniobacterales bacterium
TGCGCGACGACTGGATCCGGCGCTAAGATCGGCATCTTGTGGCCGCTTGCAATCATCCTCGGCGCGAGTCATATTCACGGTGAGATGTCGGAAATTTTCTTCGATCATCCGGGCGTCGGCTTTCCACGGCAATTCAGATTCTTCGGAACAATGATCCGTGATTTTGTATTTTTGTTGTTTCGTTGGTTGACTGTCGCGGCCGGCGGTTCGAGACGGGTCGGTTTCCGGCTGGAGGAGGCGGAGTTTCCGGCGGCGTCGCAAAGTGCTGGCAAATTGCTTGAACGAACTTTGCGAAGTTCGCGCGCCGCGGACCGTGCGTCAATTGATGCGCTCCGCCCGTTTAATAATTGGGTAAACCTTAAGGATAATCATGAACTCTCATTCATCCGGAAGACGCTCGCGCCATTCGCGCGGCGGGTCCCGACGAAGGGGCGATCGCCGTTCGCACTATCAAAACGCGGGCGCGAAAGCTCCGAAGAAAACATTCTGGCAGCGGGTCGCTGCATTTTTTGGAAACGGAAACGCGACGAAGAAACCTGCGATTGCCTCGCGCAATGGCGCCCGGCCATCGCGGTCTCCGCGCAAACCTGAACCGGTCGAAGTTACTTCGCCCAGGCTTTACGTAGGCAACTTGTCATTCGAGGCCACCGAGAGCGATCTCTTCGAATTGTTCAACGGCGTCGGCCACGTCCAAAACGCCGAGGTTGTAAGTTACCGACACAACCAGCGCTCGAAAGGTTTCGCCTTTGTCCAGATGCAAACCGTCGAGGAAGCACAGCGTGCCGTGGAGGAATTACACGACAAAGAATTCCTTGGCCGCAAGCTCGTGGTCAGCGGTGCAAAATCGAGCGAGCATCACGCGAGCAGTTAGTCAAGATCGGTGATTTTAATCGGGAGACGTAGCGCTTTGAAGCGCGCGTCTCCGGGTTTTGTTTTTTGATGATGCGCGGTGTTTTTTCATCGTCGACCCCACCGCCTTTTGTCGTTCCGAGCGGAGTCGGGGAATCTCTCAATATTAACAGTAAGAGACGCCTCGACTCCGCCCGACCTGGCATACTGTGAAAAACGTTTTCTTCATCGTCGGCCTAACCGCCGCCGGAAAGTCTGAACTCGCGGCCGATGTCGCGCACGATCTCGATGCGGAAATCGTCAGCGCCGACGCATTTCAAATTTATCGCGGTCTCGATCTTCTGACCGCAAAACCCGATTCCGCGACTTTGGCAAAAGCGCCGCATCATTTGATCGGCACGATATCGATCTTGGAAGAGATGAACGCGGAGAAGTTTCGCCGAAACGCATTGTGCGCGATCGACGAAATTCATGCGCGCGGGAAACATGCGATGGTGGTGGGAGGAAGCGGGCTTTACATCAAGGCGTTAACACATGGTTTGACATCGCTGCCAGCGGCCAATCCAAAGCTGCGCGCACAATTGAACAAAATAAGTCTCGATCAATTGCGCGAGCAAATCATCAAACTCAATCCGGAAACCGCGGGCAAGATCGACATGAAGAATCGTCGTCGATTGGTCCGGGCCCTAGAGATTTGCCTGCTCAATGGAAAACTAGCTTCAGTGCAACGCACGCTACGGAACGAAAAGGTTGTAACTGTCGCCGTCTCGGCGGCAGATCTGCCGCCGGGGACAGCGGCCGCTACACCAGGCGTTTTCGTTTTTCGCGAGCGCGACGAGCTTTACCAGCGAATCAATCGCAGAGTGGAAGCGATGTTTGAAAACGGCGTGATCGAAGAAGTGCGCGCGACCGGCGCGATCAGCGAAACGGCGTCGCAAATGATTGGCTTACGCGAAATCCGCGAGCTGCTCGACGGTAAGATGTCGATCTTGCAAGGCATCGCAGCCATTCAACAGGCGACGCGACGTTATGCCAAAAGGCAGTTGACCTGGTTTCGGCGCCAAACTAATTTTGAGCCGCTGAACTTATCGCTTCTCACTCACCAGGAAGCTGTGAAATGGATTTCGCGAAGGATTCTCTCTTTCGCGCAAAGGGATGATTGAAACAAGTCCGCACAAAAAACAGGAGCGCGCTCTCCTGATTGGTCTCGAAAAAGAAGGCGTGTCGAAGTGGGACCTGCGCGATTCGATGGAGGAATTGCGCGAGCTGGCGAACTCGGCCGGCGCCGAAGTCGTTGACACGGTCACGCAAAAATTGCAGAAGCCGACTGCGCCCTACTATATCGGGAAAGGCAAAGCGGAATGGATCAAAGATTCGCTGCAAGATCGACAAGTGACTTCGGTGATTTTCAATGACGAACTTTCCCCCGCTCAAGGACGCAACCTGGAGAATTTGCTCGCACGCAAGGTGCTCGATCGCACGCAATTGATTCTCGACATTTTCGCGCAGCGCGCCCGCAGCCGCGAGGGCCGGTTGCAGATCGAGCTTGCGCAACTGCAATATCTTTTGCCGCGATTGACTCGCATGTGGCATCACCTTTCTCGCCAGACGGGTGGAATCGGCATGCGCGGTCCCGGTGAAACACAATTGGAAGTCGATCGCCGTCGCGTCCAGGAACGGATAGCGCGTTTGGAGCGCGAACTCGAAGCAGTCCGAAAAAGGCGCTCTGTCCAGCGACAAGGGCGCAGGCGTTATCAATGGCCCGTGGCCGCGGTCGTCGGTTACACGAACGCGGGAAAATCGACGCTGTTGAACCTGCTCACCGGCGCGGACGTCGTCGCGGCCGACAGACTTTTCGCGACGCTCGATCCCACTACGCGCAGCTTCGTTTTGCCTAACAAACAGCGTGTTTTGCTGACCGACACGGTCGGTTTTTTGCGGAAACTCCCGCACACTTTGATCGAATCATTCAAGGCGACGCTCGAAGAAGTGAGCGAGGCCGATCTGCTTATTCACATTGTCGATCTTAGCCATCCGCGCGTGGACGAGCAGATGAAGGCGGTGGACAGCGTCATCAAAGAACTCGATGCGTTCGGCAAACAAACGCTCATCGTCTTCAACAAGATCGACAATCTCGGGAACCGCGAGTTGGCCGAGACTTATGTGAGACGTTTTCCGGACAGCGTGGCAATTTCGGCGCGCACAGGCGAAGGCGTGAATAAGTTGGTGCAGACGCTGGAAAGCGCGCTCAGCTCCTGGCGGTTGCGTTCGCGTTTTCGCATTCCCTCAAATGAATCCGCGTTGCTAGCCGAAATTCATCGCGTCGGCCACGTGCTCGAGTTGAAATATGAAGGTGACGACGCGCTAATCGTCGCGCACGTGCCGCCAGAGCTTGGTCAGAAGCTCGATTGTTACGCGGCGCAAACTCTGTAGCCACCGGCCTATGCCCGGTTAACACGGCGCACAGCGCCATGGCTACAGTATTGCAAGATCGACATCGACGGGAATAATGTGCGAATGACTGTTCGCGGACGCGTGGCGCAACTGGTGGAGATTTTCCCGGAGGTTTATCCGGGTGCGCATTGTGAGCTCGACTACAAAAATCCGCTCCAGCTCCTGATCGCGACGATTCTCTCAGCGCAATGCACCGACAAGCGCGTCAACATGGTGACGCCGGCGCTGTTTAAGAAATACAAAACGGCGGCCGATTACGCGAAAGCGCCGCAAGCCAGACTGGAGAACGCGATTAAATCGACGGGATTCTTTCGCAACAAGACGAAGAGCATTCGCGCGGCGACATCTACAATCGCCGAGAAATTTGGCGGCAAAGTTCCATCGACAATGGAGGAGTTGCGCGAATTGCCCGGGGTTGGAAGAAAAACGGCGAACGTCGTTTTAGGCAACGCGTTTGATAAAAATGAAGGGATCGTTGTGGATACGCACGTCGCGCGACTCTCCCAGCGACTTGGCCTGACGAAAGAGAAAGACGCGGAAAAGATCGAGCGCGACTTGATGAAATTCGTTCCGCACGAACATTGGACAAATTGGAGCCATTGGCTCATCTGGCACGGACGCCGTCGTTGTTACGCGCGCAAACCGGATTGCTCGACCTGCGAGATTTTTCGATTGTGCCCGAGCGGCAAAGTGTTTCTGCGGCGAGGCGTAGCGCGAAAAGCAGACGAGTAACCCGCGCACTCAGCGCGCCTCAGCTGGCTCGACATCACCAGAA
>CATPAW010000135.1 GCA_955652255.1 uncultured Chthoniobacterales bacterium
TACGAACTCATGCGCGAACTCGGAGCGAGCAAAGGCCTGCGCGGCATCGCGCTTAGCGGTTTCGGAATGGAACAAGATGTAACCAAGGCGCGAGCGGCCGGATTCTCGGAGCATCTGACCAAGCCGATCAATTTTGAGCGCCTGGAACGGGCAATTCAAAATTTACTCGAACCAGCTTCCGAATCGTGACGGCGGCTCCGTTCTGGGCGCTGGCTGACCTATTGGCCATCGTGGTTGCCAGAAGCTGCGTTTTGCTGGCGTTCGGAAGCTTCCTTTAATTCTCGCGAAAGTTTCTCGACTCGCTGGCGCATGATTTTGCCGGCCCTGAACTTCACAGTAGCTCGCGGCGGAATGACGAAACTGCTGCCTGGCTGGTTCGGGTTTCGTCCCACGCGCGGCTTGGTAAGCCGCGGTTGAAAAACCCCGAAGTTACGCAGCTCGACGGCCACATTATTGGCCAGACTGTCGGTAATCTTATCAAGCGTCCGCTGGACCACGTCGAAAACTTCGTGTTGAACCATTCCTGTTTGGTTGCTGATGGCGACCACGATGTCGCGCTTGGTGAGTTTTGCCATATCACAAGAGGAATCGCCTCTCATCGCCAAACTAGCGGCAAAATTAAACAAGAAAAGGAGAATTTTTACGCCGCTAAACTATTGGGTGAGAAGGCGCAAGCCTCCTGGCCCGCATGAATCAGCGGGCCGTGGCCGACCGTCGAAAAAGCCGTTTCAAATGATAAGCAAACACCGTTTGCCCGGTCAGTTCCTTTCGTTGCGCTTTCAACTGACCCTGCACGACGCCCAGCTTGGTGAAAACCGCGTTCCATTCGGTTTCGAGCCGGCGCACTTCGTCATTCGACAGTTCACGCAGACCGCGAATAGAAACGCCACGCTGCAATACATTCATCGATTTGCCCGGGAGCTCGCCCAGAATGTTGAGCTTCTTGAAAACATGTTCCGTTTCCTGCAAGAGATGGGCGCGAATTTCGGTAAACCGGCGCTCCTGCTCTACCGAGATGATTGGCTTCGCCTTATCGAGCCCGTAAGTGATGAAGTCATGCAGCTTCATCCAATTATCCAGCTGCAAGGTGAGGAGACGAAGCTTGGTTTCGAGCCCTTTATCTCTCAGAATTATGATTGCAAACTGACCAGTTCGAGCGTCTCGTCGAGCTTTTGCAGGTTGTCGATCAACAAATGTGCCCAGGGACGATCGACGGTTTGCACCTGGCTGATGATTCCTTCCTCGAAGTAAAAACGGCCTTGCCGCCATCGGAAAATCTCCGCCAGCGCCGCTTCGCCTTCCAATGAATCAAAGAGCGCATGACGTATGGACCCGGGCTGCAGATAAATCTCGCTGTTGCCCCGGCCGGATTTGAACGTGAAACGTCCGCTCCGCTGGCTCAAACAAGTCATCTGTAGAATTTCCGCGGCCCGCCTTCACTCGTGCCAATCTTTCCCTGGAGGTGGCGCGGCATAGTCATTCGGTGCGATCTCGTGCGCTGTGCGGAAGTGCACCTTTGCCACCTCGCGCAGTATCTGCGGCCCCTTCATTTCCACGAGCTTTCTCCCGGTCTCCTTCACACTGGCCGACGCCCCGCGTTGCAAACGCAAACCGAAGGTTTTTCCATGACGATCCAGCCAATTGATAAATCCGTCGCGCGCAAGAATTGACGCTGCCGCCACGGCAATATCTGACTCCGCCTTGGTCCGTTGTTCGATGTCGATCTTGCGGCCGTGTCGCAAAAGTGATCGCTCAATCACACGGGCATCGGCAAACTGGTCCGACAACGCGCGCGGGCAATTCGGCTTTTTTGCCAGCAGATTTTCGATGACCCGCGCGTGTCCCCACCCGAGCAAACTGTTCAGATTACCGAACTTCTCATAAAGCTCGTTATATTTTGCGGGCCCGATCAGCACAGTCTCGGTCAAACCGCCGGCAGTGTTGCGAATGATCTGGCCAAGGGCACGAATGCGCGCATCCGAGCCGATCCGTTTGCTGTCTTGCACGCCCGCGTCCAGAAACCTGCGCGCAATCCCACGATCGACATACACGCCCGTGATCACGAGCGGCCCAAAGAAATCTCCCTTCCCGCTTTCATCCACGCCGAAGTGCGGCTCGAACATCTTCGGTAAATGCACTTCTTCGTAGCCAAGCTTGGCTTCGCCGAAAATTTTCGGTTCCAGCTCAAACTGCACGAACTCTTCCACCCCCTTGCCTTGCACGAGGACTTTCGGACCCTTCTCGTAAACCGCGACGCTGAGCTTATTTTTTTGCGCAAAGAAAAGCGTATACGGCTTCTGGGAAAACTCGAAGCCGAGCTCTTCAAGCAAAGCGCGAAGTAGCGTTGCTTGCTCCAGCGTCAGCACATGCGTGTAAGAATTCATTCGCTTGGCGGAGAACGTCCAATGCTCAACGTTCAACGTCCAACGCTCAACTCTGAATTCGATATTGGGCGTTGGGCGTTCGACGTTCGCTTCAACTTTGATCTCGCCACAGGACGTTCGCAGCTTCCGTCGCTCTCTTTTGCGTTGGTATCGCCGAAACGGGCGCCACTTGCCATGGCGGCGGACCCGCGACCCCTACGCGATCCTCGTTTCCGAGTTCATGCTTCAGCAAACCCAGGTCGCCACTGTCCTTCCTTATTATAATAAGTGGCTTCGCCGCTTCCCCGATTTTTCCTCCCTCGCGCTTGCTCCGGAATCCCGCGTTCTCCACGGCTGGCAGGGACTGGGTTACTACGCCCGAGCGCGCAAGCTGCATGCTCTTGCAAAAATCGTCTTCCGTAAACATGGCGGAGTGCTGCCGGACAAGATCGACAATCTTCGCGCGCTTCCGGGCGTCGGGCGTTACACGGCGAACGCTGTCGCGACATTTGCGTTTGATCGATCCGTTCCATTGGTCGAAGCAAACATCGCGCGCGTCATGGCGCGTTTGTTCGACGTGCGCGATCCGATCGATGCAACCAGAGGCCGCGAAAAAATTTGGCGTTACGCGGCCGACCTTCTCCCCGCGCGCGGAGCAGCGTCGCATAATTCCGCGCTCATGGATCTCGGCGCTCTCGTCTGCACGGCGCGCGCGCCGAAGTGTGGAATTTGTCCGGTAAACAAATTTTGCCGCGTGCAGAATCCGGAAGCTCTCCCCATCAAAAAACCCCAGCAGCCGCCAAAAGAGCTTACCGAAGCGCACGCTTTCACTTTCCATCGCAATCGACTTCTGCTCGAGCAATCGAGCGGGCGCTGGCGCGGCCTGTGGATTCTCCCGCGGGCAAGATCGATAAGCAGCAGCCGCCTCGTTCACATGTCGATCTTTCCTTTCACAAACCACCGCATCACCTTGAAAATTTTCGTGAACCCGCCGCCTCGCCTGCGGAAGAAAACGCAACGCTGGTTTTCAACCGCTCAGCTCGCTTCGATTCCACTGCCCTCACCACATCGCCGCGCGATTGAGCAACTTCTCGCCCGGCGACTACAAAAGCTTTGCAGCACCTTTCCCTCGGCCTAACCTCTTTTGACATGAGCGAGACCGAAAAAATGCCGGCGTGCCATGATTTCGAAGGAAAAAGAATTGAAATATGCGTAGCATGACCGGCTATGGCCGCGGCGAGACCGATCACCGCGGAGCAAAGTTTAGCGTCGAACTCAATTCCGTGAACCGGAAACAGTGCGACATCGTGGTCAATCTGCCGCGCGATCTGATCGAGCTCGAGCCGCGCATTCGCCAGGCGATCAATGAAAATATTTCGCGCGGCCGCACAAATGTTGTCGTCACTTTTCACGACGGTCAAAACGGTGCGCGCCAACTCGCTCTTGATACCGAGCTGGCCCGCTCCTACCACCAGGCGATGCGCGCATTGCAAAAGGAATTGGACGCGCCCGGCGAGATCACCATCGGCGCCATCTTGCAGGCGCCGGGTGTGATGCGTTTTCCGGAACAGACAGTCAACGCGCAGGAGGTGTGGCCAGCCATCGAGCGCGCGCTTCGCGTCGCTCTTGCCGATTTGATCAAGATGCGCGAACGCGAAGGTCGACATCTCGCCAAGGACCTGATCCATCGGCTCAAAGCGATGCGGAAAACACTCAAGGAAATCCGCGCCCTGCACCCGGAGGTCGTAAAAAGATATCGCGCCGCGCTCCTCGAACGCATTCAAAAAGCGGGACTGCCGATCGCGTCCGACGACGAACGTCTCGTGAAGGAAATTTCCTTTTTCGCCGACCGCGCCGACATCTCGGAGGAGTTGACGCGCCTGGAAAGTCATCTCGCGCAGTTCGCCCATCATCTGCGCAAGAATGAGCCGGTTGGCCGGCCGCTTGAATTCATCATCCAGGAAATTTTTCGCGAAGTCAATACTCTCGGCGCCAAGGCCAACGATGCCGCCATTTCGCAGCGCGTTGTCGCCGGCAAGGCGGAGTTGGAAAAAATTCGCGAGCAAGTCCAGAACCTTGAATAAACAGTTCAGCCGTTACGGAATTCTCTTCGTTATTTCCGCGCCCTCAGGCGCGGGCAAAACGACGCTCTGCGATGCCCTGCGGCAAACACCGGACTTCGTTTATTCCGTTTCCTGCACAACTCGCCCCCCGCGCGCCAGCGAAATTGAAGGTGAAGATTATCAATTTGTGTCCGAAACCGATTTTCTCGCGCGCGTAAAAGCGGGCGAATTTTTGGAACATGCAAAGGTGCACGATCATTATTACGGCACGCTACTTAAGCCGATCATCAGTAACTTGAAAAATGGCGTTGATGTTTTGATCGACATCGACACGCAAGGCGCGGCCACGATTCGAAATTGCAAAGATGAGTTCGTTCGGCAGGCGCTCACCGACGTTTTCATCATGCCGCCCGACCTCGAAGAACTCCGCCGCCGCCTGACCAAGCGCGGAACAGAAACCAAAGCGCAAATTGAAGTGCGTCTCGTTACCGCGGCGCGCGAAATGGAATTGTGGCGCGACTATCGCTACACCATCATCAGTCGATCGGTCGAAGAAGATTTGCTAAAATTTCGCCACATCATGGGCGCGGAGCGTTATTTGAGCCGGCGTCTCGTCCAAAAGTAACTCCGAATCCAACTGTAGGGGAAGCTAACAGCTTCCCCTACAGCACATTCGCGAGTAAGTTGTCGATCTTTCATGGAAAAAGATTCCAAACGCAGAAGCGATAAAATGAGCGCGCGAAAAGTCGTGCGCATTCGGCCCGGCATGAAATCAATTGTGCTCGGAGTCACCGGATCGATCGCCGCCTACAAATCCGCGGAGCTGGCGAGTCTCCTGGTCAGGCAAGGCCATCAAGTTTTTGTCGTGATGACGCCGGATGCGACCGAATTTATTACGTCGCTCACTCTGCAGACGCTTTCCAAAAATCCGGTCACGACCAGCTTCTATGACGAAAGGGAAAATTGGCGCCCCGGTCACATCGAGCTCGCCGATCGCGCAAACCTCCTTCTCATCGCACCGGCCACGGCGCACATCATCGCCGAGCTCGCGCACGGTCTGGCCAGTCATCCGCTCGCCGCCATCGCGCTCGCCACGCGCGCGCCGATCTTGCTCGCGCCCGCTATGAATGGAAAAATGTGGTCGCATCCCGCGACCGTCGAGAACGTGGAAAAATTAAAATCGCGCGACGTCGAGTTTATCGGACCGGAAGAGGGAATGCTCGCCTGCGGCTACGAAGGTCTGGGCCGGCTTTGGAAAGTCGACGACATCGCCTTCCGGGCTGAATTTCTTCTCGCGCGCCAGGAAAATTTGATCGCGTGAGATTTCTCATCACGGCCGGCCCAACGCGCGAGCCGATCGATCCCATTCGCTACCTCAGCAATCGTTCATCCGGAAAAATGGGCTACGCCATCGCTGAAGCGGCGCTCCAAGCCGGACACGACGTCACTTTGATTTCCGGTCCTGTGAATCTCGATCCACCTCACGGCGGGCGCTTCATTTCCATTTCAACAGGCGATGAAATGTTCGATGCGATAGATCGACATCTAGGCGATTGCGACGTTCTCGTGATGTGCGCCGCCGTGGCTGACTACAAACCGAAAAACATTTCGCCGGGCAAAATCAAAAGGCGCGACACAAATTTTTCGCTCGAATTGATTCCGACCCGCGACATTCTCGGCTCCCTCTCAAAACAAAATCGACAATTTCTCGTCGTCGGCTTTGCCGCGGAAACAAATGACGTCGAAGAAAACGCGCAAAAAAAACTTCGCGATAAAAATTGCGACATCATCGTGGCAAACGACGTGAGCCGTGCGAATTCAGGAATGGAGAGCGATGAAAATGAAGTGACGATTCTCTTTCGAAACGGCGAAAAGGAGAAAATTTCTCGCGCGCCGAAACAAATTATCGCGCGCAAGCTCGTAAAAATAGTTGCAAACATGCGAGAAAAATGTTTGACAAAAAAAATGTGACGACTAACTGATTCGTGTAAGTGAAGTTGAATTCATCTCGAAATCTTCACAACCCTCCGCCTCTGCGGATTGAAAGGGGGGAATAGTCGATGGCCAAGAAACGCAAAAAAGCCGCGAAGAAAAAATCAGCAAAAAGAAAGAGGCATTAACGCCTCATGCTTAACGACCCCGAACGCGTTCGGGGTCACGATCCTAACCTTAACCCGGGAGGAGAATTTATTTTCCTCCCGGTTTTTTTGCGCCGATTGAATTCGTACAATATCGACAAAGGTCGCAACGGCTTATGGATTGCGGTCCTTGTTTCCGTTGTGCACTTTGTGGCCTTTGTGCGAGATAATATTTCGTGATGAAGCACTATCTCGACGCGGCGGAGAAAGCTGCGCACGCCGCCGGCGATCTGCTTCGGAAAAATTTTCAGCGGCCCCTCCGCGTCAATTCGGCCGAAGCGCACGACATCAAACTCGAAATCGATGTCAGCACGCAGGACCTGATCACACATTCTCTCCTCGAACAATTCCCGCAGCACGCGCTTTACGGCGAAGAAGGAATCGTAGGCGATCAATCGAGCGAGCACCAATGGGTGGTCGATCCGCTCGATGGCACCGTGAATTATTTCTACGGCATTCCGCATTTTTGTGTTTCGATCGCGCTGCGTTTCAAAGGTGAAATCATCGTCGGTGTCATTTACGATCCAATGCGCGACGAAATGTGGAGCGGACAAAAAGGCGAAATCCCAAGATTGAACGGCCGCCACTTTCGCGTCAGCGAACGGGCCGATCTCGCCGAAGCCGTCATCTCCGTCGGACTTTCCAAGACCGGCGAGATGATCGATTCGAATCTTCCGTTGCTCCAGGAAATGATTCATCGCGTGCGCAAATGTCGCGTGCTCGGCAGCGCCTCGCTCGACATGGCGTATGTGGCTTGCGGAAGATTCGACGCCTACATCGAACAAGGGATCAGTTTGTGGGACATCGCCGCAGGATGGATTTTGGTGGAGACGGCCGGCGGCACAGTTGATCTGCGGCCGCGCCACGACATGAAAGATAAATACAGCATCGTCGCCTCCAACGGTGTGATCGATTTGAAACTGTGAGCACGATCCGGTGCGGAATCGGCTACGACGCGCATCGGCTCGCCGAAGCTCGACGATTGATTCTCGGCGGAGTCGCGATCGCGCATTCGCGCGGCCTCGAAGGACATTCCGATGCCGATGTCCTCGCCCATGCGATCGCCGACGCGATGCTGGGCGCGATCTGCGCCGGTGATATCGGCCAGCATTTTCCAAATACGGACGAATCAATTCGCGGCATCAGCAGCATCGAGATTTTGAAACGTGTGACCGCGCTCCTCGCCCGGAAGAAAGCGCGCGTCGTGAATGTCGATGCAACGATCATTGCGGAAGCACCAAAGATCGCGCCGCACATTTCCGCAATGCGAAAAAAAATCGCGCAAGCGATCGACACGGATGAGGCGTACGTCAGCATCAAGGCGACAACCAACGAAAAACTCGGCGCGCTCGGCCGCGGCGAAGGCATCGCCGCAATGGCAATTGCGACGGTGGAGCAAGAATGAACCTTCCGTCATGTCGAGCGGAGTCGAGGAATCCCGTGAGTTGCCGCAACGATTCGCAACGGGATGTCTCGACTTCGCTCGACATGACAAAATAGAAGATGCCGATTCGTCTCTTTAATACTTACTCGCGCGAACTGGAAGAATTCCGTTTTTTTTTTAA
Organism: uncultured Chthoniobacterales bacterium; assembly: GCA_955652255.1. Classification (GTDB taxonomy): domain Bacteria; phylum Verrucomicrobiota; class Verrucomicrobiia; order Chthoniobacterales; family UBA10450; genus UBA10450. Next base: position 8,130 of record CATPAW010000135.1, read on the forward strand.
TTATAGGGGGAAAATCGAGATCTACACCTGCGGGCCGACTGTTTATAGCCGCGCACACATCGGAAATTTTCGCGCCTACATTTTCGAGGACCTGTTGCAGCGCCACCTCGAATTGCGCGGTTACAAAGTGCATCGCGTCATGAACATCACGGATGTGGACGACAAAACGATCCGCGGCGCGCGCGAAGCTAAAATTCCGCTCCAGGAATTCACCGCACCGTTCAAGCAGGCATTCTTTCAAGACATCGAAAGATTGCGGATCAAACGAGCGGACGATTTTCCGGCCGCCACCGATCAGATTTACATCGACAAGATGATTGCGATGATCAGCACGCTCATCGCGCGCGACCTTGCTTATCAAGCCGAGGACAAATCGGTTTATTTTCGGATCAACAGATTTCCAGATTACGGCAAGCTCGCCCATTTCGATCTTACGCAATTGCAATCGACCGGCCGGGTGAAGCACGACGAATACGACAAGGAACACATCGGCGACTTCGCGCTTTGGAAAGCGTGGGACGAAGAGGACGGCGACGTTGGCTGGGAAAGTCCGTGGGGACGCGGTCGGCCCGGCTGGCACATTGAGTGCAGCGCGATGGCAACCGCGTTGCTCGGCGATCAGATCGACGTTCACTGCGGCGGCGTGGACAATATTTTCCCGCATCACGAAGCGGAGATTGCGCAAAGCGAAGGCTGCACCGGAAAAAAATTTGTGCGCTGCTGGCTGCATTGCGCCCATTTGCTGGTCGATGGACAGAAGATGTCGAAATCGCTCGGCAATTTTTACACGCTCGCCGACGTGCTCGAAAAAGGTTACACCGGTCGCGAAATTCGTTACGCGCTCATGCGCGTTCACTACCGCGCACCGCTCAATTTCACCTGGGACGGAATGGAGGAAGCGCGACAATCATTAGGTCGCATCGATGATTGGCTGACGCGATTGCGTGAGATTGCAGGAAACAAGATCGACATGGTAGGGACGGCGCAGCGCGCCGACCCTACCAACAACTTTGAGGAAGCGCTCGACAATGACCTGAATATTTCCGCGGCGCTCAGTTTTTTGTTCGAATCAATTCGGGAAACAAATCGCGCGCTTGATCGAAACGAACTCGATGCTGGGTCGGCCAAGGCCTGGCTAAATTGGTGGGGGCGCGTAAACAGTGCGCTCAGGCTTGAGCAACACTTCGTCCTACACGCGTCCTCCGGCACATTCACTTTCAAAGGGGGAGATGTTCAAATGACCCAGCTTCCGGCCGAAATCGCGGAGCTGGCCGAAGCACGAGTGCAAGCAAGGCTTGCAAAAGACTGGCGAAAAAGTGATGAATTGCGCAATGAACTAAACGCCCGCGGCTGGGAAACGCGTGATACAAAGGATGGGCAGAAAATCACGCGGCGCTCCGGCATTTAGTCACAAGAGATGTTTGCGCCTGCTGAATTTCTTAGTCTCAAACATACGGCCCATCCGAAGCTGTTTGAGAACCAGAATTACGTTTGGGACGCGCTCAAGCAAATCGCCAGTTATCTGCAATTCCGTCTGAAGCCGGGCGTATTGGGCGAGCTCGTGGGGAAACCGTTCATCAGTAACGCGGTCTTCATCGGTCGTGGAACGATCGTCGAGCAAGGCGCGATCGTGAAAGGGCCAGCTTGGATCGGCGAAAACTGCCAGATCCGCAGCGGTTGTTACGTTCGCGAGAACGTCGTTGTGGGCGATGGCGTGGTCATGGGAAACTCGTGCGAATTCAAAAATTGCATTCTCTTCGACGAGGCGCAGGCGCCGCATTTCAACTACGTGGGCGATTCGATCCTTGGGTATCGCGCGCATCTCGGCGCCGGGGTAATTCTCTCAAACGTCAAACTCGATCATCGTGAAATTGCCGTCGCGACTCCGGAGGGAAGCATTGCGACCGGTCTCACGAAATTTGGAGCTATCGTCGGAGACCGGACGGAAATTGGTTGCAATGCAGTGATCAATCCCGGTTCGATTTTAGGATGCGATTGCATCATTTACCCGGGAGTAAATTTCCGCGGCGTCCTGCCCCAGGCCAGCGTGGTCAAGTTACGCCAGGAA
>CATPAW010000136.1 GCA_955652255.1 uncultured Chthoniobacterales bacterium
CAAGCGGAACGCGTGCTCGAATCCGAAACTAAAAATGTGCAGACCGCCGACGAGTCGCTCGAGATTGCCAAGACCAACCTCGCGGCCGGATTAGGAACACAACTCGATATCCTGCAAGCATCCTCTGATGTAACGCGGACCCGGACCACGCGTCTAAGCGCAATCTATTTGCATAACGTGGCACTGGCGCGCCTCGCGCGCGCGTGCGCCAGCCGCCCGGAAGCACTCGATTTCAATCCAAAACTTCGCAACGCGGCGGGCGAAGATCGCAATGAAGCAGAAGTTGTTGGTGTGGCCAAGCCACCGGCGAAGTTAACCCGGCGATGAAATCAATACGCTTAGCTTTCGCGCTCGGTGGCGCTTCTTTCCTGTCGATCTTGTCCGGCGCGCAAGGGGTAACGCTGGAAAAACTTCTGCAAACCACGCTGGACAAAAATCCCGCGATCGCGCAGGCGAAAGCGCGTCTCGAAGAAGCGGCCGGCGAGCGGCTCATCCTCCGTTCCATCATGTGGCCCGATGCTAAAGTGTTAGTTCCCGGTGGCGTTCAAGGTGGCCACCGCGCGGGCGAAAGTGCTACGAAAGTGTTCGGCTTCGCGCGCGGATCTTTCATCCAGCCCCTCTTCAATGCGGCAGTGCCGCCGTCGCGCCGGCGTGGAGATGTCGATCTTTTAATCGCGGAGCAGCAACTTAACATTACCGTGGTCGAACAGCTTCATGCGGCGCGGCTGGCCTTTTATACAGAGCTTTATAATCGCGAACTGCAATCGATCCGGGAAGATCAGCGACAACGATTGGAACAAACTGTTGCCAGTCAAAAAGATCGTTACGAAGCCGGATTAACCGATCGCAGCGCTTTGACAAGCGCGACGGTGCAAGCTCGCGAGCTGGATTCCCAAATTGAAAGCGCGCATCGCGCCGGTGTGGCAGCGCAGTTAAAAATGGCGGAGGCGATGGGCGACGATCTGGCGCCGGGAGCAAGCCCGGCCGGGGCCGAAGGGGAGCTGCAATTTGCACCGATGATTGTCGATCTTAAGACGGAAACGCCGGCCGCGCTGAAGCGGCGGGCCGATCTCAAACTTGCCCGGCTGCTCGTTCGCGCGGCCAACGAAGATGAACGCATTATCGAAGCAGGTTACTATCCGACAATCGCCGCCACGGTTTCGGGGGAGTACATCCCCGTGTCGGGAATTCATCGCCAAGATTCCACTCGCCGAACGGAGGATCTTTCTTCGGAAATCCGCGCCGGCGCGGTTTACACATGGCGCGTTGTCGACAATGGCAAAGTGGCGGGCGCGGCCTCGAAGCAACGCGCAGCGCGCGAGATGAACGAACTTACCTGCCGAAAATTGGAAGCAAACGTCGGCCGCGAATTGTTGCGCATCCACAACGATTTGGAGAGGATCGAGGACCGGCAGAAATCGTTAGCGGCGGCTTCGGGGGCCGCGGAACAAAGCGCACATGGCGTCGAACAAAATCTGGCCGGAGGGATTGCGTCGCAACTCGAGTACCGTCTGACCGAAAGCGGTTTTTTGGAAACCAAAAGCGGGTTGCTCGATGCCATTTATGAGCACAATCTCGCTGTCGCCGAATGGGATCGCGCCACCGGGCGCTATTTTCAATTTTCCGAAGACACCGCGCAAAACATGCATTAGTTCCAGCAATTGAAGTTGCCGGGGTCCAAGAGATTTTTGTGGGGCGGTGGAGCGCTGCTCACGCTTTTTTTTGCGGTGGTCTATTACTTTTTCCTGCCGGTGGCAGAGGTGACAACGGTCCGCCGCGGAACCGCTTTCGCCGCGGTGTATGGGACGGTGCGAATCGAGCCCGCGTTCGTCGTGCCGGTCCGCGCACAAAACTCGGGATTCATCAAGTTAGCAGACCCTTTCGCGACCGGGCGTGGGGCCATCGGCAAAGGCGTTAAAACAGGCGAACTGCTGGCCACGATCGCCGATGAAGCAACCGCGCGACAATTAAAACAGGCTCGCGCGGACCTGGAGGCGGCGAAGCAGCGCGCCGCGCTTCCACTTCCTTCTTCGGAATTGCTCAAAGCCGCAGAAGACAACCTGCAACGGCTGGAAAAGGTCGTGGCGTCAGGCAATGTACCGACCGTCGAGTATGAGAAGTCGAAGACGGAAGCAAATCGATTGCGTGGCGCCGTGGAAACCGAGCGCATCGAACGCGACCGCAATTTAGAGATGCTCGATGAAACGTGCAAAAAACTCGAGGCGCAAATGAAAAACTCCGAAGTGCGTTCGCGAATCGATGGACTTCTCACCAATATCAAGACCATCGATGGCGAACTTGTGGCGGAGGGAAATGAACTTTTCACGGTGTCTTCGCGCAAGAATTACGTGCGCGGCGAAGTAAACGAGGAAGACGTTGGAGAAGTGAAACCAGGAATGAGAGCGATCCTGCAATTGTATGCCTATCGCACGCAACAATTCGCGGCTCGGGTTTCCTCCATCCAACCCGCGGCGGACCCGGAAACGCAACGCTACACCATCGTGCTCGAAATGGAAAAGCCGCCCGACAACCTCATGGCGGGTATGACCGGAGAGATGAACATCATTACCGGCACTCATGAAAATGTTTTGCTCGTGCCGACACGCGCGCTGCTTGTCGATCAAGCATGGATCGTGAAAGACGGCAGCGTTCAACGGCGCACAGTCAAGGTTGGTTTTCGCACGCTCGATTTCTCGGAAGCAATGAGCGGCCTTTCCGAAGGTGATCACGTCGTTCTCAGCGATCAGGACAGATTGCGACTCGGCCAGGCGGTGCGGCAGCGCAAGATCGACATCGTCCCCTCGCAAATAAAGTGACCCCGCCACTTTACATCGCGACGCGCTTTCTCGTTCATCGTAAGCGCGCCTTGCTTCTCAGCCTCGCCGGCGTCGTCTTCGGCGTGGCCATTTTTATCGGGACACAGGCGCAGACCCAGGGCTTCGCCAAATATTTCATCGACTCAAGCCTTGGCAGTAATGGCGC
>CATPAW010000137.1 GCA_955652255.1 uncultured Chthoniobacterales bacterium
GAAGCGCAGCCTTATCTCAAAAAATTCTGGCGCGACAACATCCGCACGTTCGGGTTTGTGCGTGATCCGGAGAATTATCTCAGCCAAAGCACGGTGCACGTTTTTCCTTCGCAATGGGAGGGCAGCGCCAAAGTCACGTATGAAGCTGCGGCCTGCGGTTTGCCCCAAATCACGACTCGCCAGGCCGGAGATGTCGTGCGCGATCAAGTGGAAGGAATTATTGTCCGGCCTGGAAACGTGGATGCCATCGCGGCCGCACTTGAATATTTTTATCGACATCCGGAAATGGTTGAGCAAATGGGTGGCGCAGCTCGGCAGCGCGTGGTTGAAAATTTTACCTGGGACCATTTCCGCATGCGATTGCTCGATGCTTACGAAGTCGCGATGCGAATGGCGCGATAATGTTGCGAGGCGGCCTATGGCCGCTGACTGGGAATCAGAAAAGAATGCGACGCTCACCGAGCGCCGGTAGAGTCGCTCAGTTCGTGAACATTCTACTACTCCAGTTGAAACGGATCGGCGATTTGATTTTGACGACGCCTGCTATCGGAGCGCTGCGTAAAAATTTCCCTGGGGCGAGGATCACGGTGGTCGTTTCGCGCGAATGCGCGGAGTTACTTCCCGCCATCTCGAGCGCCGACCGGACACTCGTCGCCAATCGCAACCTGAAGGACGTGGCCGTTTTTCTGACCGTCGCGCGAGAAAAATTCGATTATTGCGTTGACTTCACGCAAAATGATCGCTCGGCGCTTCTTGCTTTTCTCTCTGGAGCTCGGAAGCGCGTCGCTGCTCACAGGGTAAAGGATAACTCAGGCAATCGGGCCCGCGTTTACAACGAGTTTACAAAACTTCGCCTCAAGGAAGTGCACACGCTGGACTATAATCTGGCTTTGCTCGAGCCGCTCGGGATTAGCAACGCTTCCCGCGTCCTTCAACTGGAGGTGCCGCGTCCCGCGCACGAGAAAGCGAGGCAACTCCTGAAAGCAGCAAAGATCGACAGTCCATTCATCATCTTCCATCCGGGTTCGGCGCGCCCCGAAAAGTTTTGGGACACGCGGCGCTGGGCCGAGGTGATCAGCCACGCCCGCTCCAATTGGCGGATTAACTGCGTGCTCACCGGCGGCGGGTCGGCACTCGAGCAGAAGCATATCTGTGAAATCAAAGCCAAATTGCGGCAGCCTGTTGATTCGCTTTCTCCCGAAAGCTCACCCGGTCGGGTCACCCATCCATCTCGCTCGACTCTCGTCGGCTCGATTGTTGATCTTTCTCGTAAAACCGATTTGCTTACTCTAACCGCGCTTATCGCGCAGGCGCGGCTTCTGGTGACAGTTGACTCGGCCGCGATGCATCTCGCGGCGGCGAAACAAACGCCGCAGGTAGTCCTTTTCGGGCCCACCAACCCGTTTCACTGGCGGCCACGCGAAAGCCCGGCTTTGATCCTGCAGGGAGAATCGACCAGGCCGATGACCGAGTTCTCGCCCAAGCAGACGCGCGTCGCGATGAAGGAAATCTCGACGGAAGCGGTGATTAATGCTATGGACTTGCTGCTGTCGGCTCCGGCGGCGCAAACCTCATGAGCAACGGAGAAGCCGCAAAAGAAAAGCTCTCGTTTTTGCAGACGCTTCGGGAAGCCTCGGGCCCGTATCGCCGGCTCTATAGTTACGTTAAGCCGTACAAAGGGCGTTTTATACTTGGCCTGTCGCTTGGTTTTGCGTTCGGCTTCGTCAATTCGCTTATTCCCCTAACCGTGCTCCAGGTATCGAATTTCATTTTCCACGGGGCCGCGCCCAATCCAAGCACTATCCTGACCCATCACGAGATGTTGAGCATCGGCCCGAAGATCAACTCGATCCTTTGGATTTGTCTCGCCATTCCGCTGATCATGACCGCGCGCAGTCTTTGCTCCTACGGAAATGCTTACTACATGAACTGGGTAAGCAATAGAGTGGTAACCGACATCCGAAACCAGCTCTTCAGCAAAATCGTCCGTCACTCCATGGAGTTCTTTAACAAAATGCGGTCCGGGTTTCTTATGTCGCGCATTACCAATGATACCCGAGGCATGCAAATGGCGCTGACGACGGTGAGCAGCGACATTTTCAAACAGCCGGTTACGATCGTGGGCGGAATTATTGTCCTCCTGATGATGGATTGGAAGTTTACCGTTGTGACACTGGTGCTTTTTCCGATTTGTCTGGTGCCGATCCGTGTTTATGGACGGCGCGCGCGCAAGGCCGTGCAACACGAACAGGAAGACATGGGTGAAATGGTCGTGACCATGCAGGAGACCTTCGCAGGCATTCGGGTGGTCAAATCGTTCACCCGGGAAGAGCATCAGGAGGAAAGATTCCGCCACAGCAATCAGCTTCAATTCTCCAACATGATGCGAATGATCATATCGATGGAGGCGGTCGGGCCGCTGGTCGAAACCATCGCGGCGATGGGTGTCGGCCTGGCGCTGCTCTACGTTTATGCCGTAAATCTGAGCGCCGGACGATTTTTTGGACTGATCTCGGGGATTTTTATCCTATACGAGCCGATTAAAACGCTCAGCAAAATCCACATCGTCATGCAGAGATCGATCTCCGCGACTACGGAAGTTTTCAGGATTTTGGATTTGGAGCCGGCGGTAAAGGACAGGCCCGACGCGATTGCCTTGCGTTCGACCGAAGGGCAGATCGATTTCGAGAGGGTTATTTTCCGCTACGCCCCCGGCTCGCCTGCTGCGGTCCAAGACCTTAATTTTAGGATCGAGCCGGGCAAGAGTTACGCGCTGGTCGGTGCCAGTGGCGCCGGAAAATCAACTGTTCTCTCGTTGCTTCTGCGCTTGTACGATCCCACCTCCGGCACGGTACGGATTGATGGCCGCGATTTGCGTACGCTCACGCAAATATCTTTGCGGGGACAGATTGGTCTTGTCACCCAGGACACATTTTTGTTTCACGACACAATCTTTAATAACATCCAGTTTGGACGTCTTGGTGCTACTCCGGAAGAAGTTTACGCCGCCGCGCGCACCGCCTTCGCTCATGACTTTATTCTCGCCCAGCCGAAGGGCTACGAAACAGTAATCGGTGACAAGGGTTGTCTGCTTTCCGGCGGACAACAGCAACGGTTGGCCATCGCTCGCGCGCTGTTGAAGAATGCACCGATTTTGTTGCTGGATGAGGCGACATCGTCGCTCGACTCCGAATCGGAAAAGCAAATTCAACAGGCACTGGAGCGGCTTTCCGCCGGGCGCACCGTGATCGCAATCGCGCATCGACTCTCCACTATCTTATCGGCCGACCAAATTGTGGTAATGGACGAGGGGCACATCAAGGAAATTGGAACGCATCGCGAGCTGCTCGAGAAATCGGGCTATTATCGGCGGCTTTATGACATGCAGTTCCATCGCCACGAAGAAGAAAAATCTGCAGAACCAGGCGTGCTAGTTGACGCGCCGGTTTAGCAGCGCACCGCACTCCAGCGTTTCGCAACCACCGTCCGCGCCGTCAAGCTGACGCTTTCCATTTTACCTTCTCCAAATTAACCTCCCCAAAATGCCGTTTAATATCGATCTGCATTCGCATTCGTTCTTTTCCGGCGACGGCGTTTCAAGTCCGGAGGATTTAATCGCTGCCGCTCGCGCCAAAGGGCTGCACGGTCTCGCCATCACCGATCACAACACGTCTGAGGCCGTCACTTATCTGCTCGAAAAAGGATTGATGCGCCTCGACGGCTTGCCCGTCGACAACTTCCTTGTCCTGCCCGGCGTCGAAATAACAACCGCCGACGGCCATCTGCTTTGCATCGGCGCAACACTCCCCTATTTAAAGGGAAAACCGGCGCGCAAAGTTTGTGAGATGATCCACGAACGCGGCGGTCTCGCCATTCCACCGCATCCATATGATTTGTTTCGAGCGGGAATTCGCTTTTCGACCTTAGAGAAGTTGCCGATCGACGCGATCGAAGTTTTCAACGCGGCCACGACTTTGCGTCGCTACAATCGCTATGCATTTAAATATGCGCAGATTCGCGGCTTGCCCATGACCGCGGCGAGCGACGCGCACCACGCCGCCGCAGTCGGCACCGCTTATACCATTCTCAACACAAACGACTTTTCCGTGAAGGGAATCCTCGCCCAGATCGTTAAAAGCAACGAGCTCAACCAAAAATACCTCACCCCGAGCGATAGCGTCCGCAAAACTTGGAACAACTGGCTGCGGCTACGGCGACGAAAAAAAAGTCCCGAGTTAGCAGCTAAAGACAGCAACAACGATCGCTAACCTTTTACCTTCTAATTTCTACTTCCTACTTCTTGCAATGTCCGCCTACGTCATTGTTGAAATCGAGATCGTCGATCCTGTTGGCTACGAGGAGTACAAAAAACTCGCTGGTGCAACGGTTGAGAAATACGGCGGCAAGTACATCGTGCGCGGCGGCGTGGTGGAAACGCTCGAAAGCGATTGGAACCCGAAACGCATCGTCATTTTGGAGTTTGAATCGATGCAACGGGCCAAAGAGTGGCTGAATTGCGAGGAATACCGCGAACCGCGGAAAATGCGTCAGTGCACGGCTAAGACGAAAATGATCCTCGTCGAAGGCGTTTGATTCGGTAGGGCGACGCTCCGCGGAGCCGTCAAACCCATCGATGTTAATTAAGTCGGCTCGACAGAGTCTCGCCCTACCGCGTAGAAAGCAATTCCGCGAGTTGTTTCGGATCCGTTACCGGCGCTTTGCACGTGAAATTTTCGCAGACGTAGGCGGCTGGTTTTCCGTCGATGATCGACATCGCCCGGATCGCTTCGTTGTTTTCGCCAAGATACTTTTGGCCTTCAGCTCCATCGGCCACGAGCAGAATTTTATTCGGCAGAAAATGTCGCTGTACCTCCGTGAGCAGCGTTTTCGCCGCGGGATCATCGAGCTTTCCTGCAATCACGATCTGGCGCGACTTGCCTAACGAATAATCGAGCGCGACCAGCATTTGCGGCATTGCGCTCGCGAAATGTGAAAGTGCCGGCGCGAATGCGTCGATTGTTTTCCTACCTCGATCTTCCAGCTGTTTGTCGTCGCGAAACTGCGCGAGGCGCAAAAGGTTGATCGCGGCAATTGAGCTCGCCGCCGGTTCCGCGCTGTCGTTGTCATCTTTCATCCGCAGCGGCACGCTCGATTCTTTTTCACTCGTACTGAAATAGCCGCCGTTCTGCTCATCGAAGAACAAGCGGTCCTGTGTCGCCTGCAATTCAACGGCAACCTTCAGCCATTTGACATCAAAGGACGCCTCGTAAAGATCGATAAGTCCTTGGATGACAAAGGCGTAATCGTCAGCGAAGCCTTCGATCTCGCTCCGGCCCTCGCGATAATTTCGATACAAAACTTTGCGCGACTCATCATAAAGATGTTCGCGAATAAATTTAGCTGCGTTAGTGGCGAGCTCGAGATAGCGTGGCTCATCTAAAGCTTGCGCCGCGCGTGCGAACGCCGAAATCATGAGGCCGTTCCAGGCCGAAATGATTTTGTCATCGAGATGCGGGCGCGGCCGTTTGGCGCGAATCGACAATAATTTTTCGCGGCTGCGCGCAAGCGATTGCCGAATTTCCTCTTCGCTTTTCTTAAAATGCTTCGCCGTCTCGGCAATCGGGTGTCGCTCGATCAAAATATTCCTTTCTCGAAATTCGTCCTGTGGATCGCTTCCTTCCGGCGCGTTGCCATGCGGTTGAACGCCGTAATGAAAATCAAAAATCTCCGCGGCATCGCCAAGTGCGCCATCGATCTCCTTTTTCGTCCAGATGTAGAATGCGCCTTCGCCGTGCTCAGGTTTGCCGTGCTCGAAAAGGCTGTCCGCGTCCTCCGCGGAAAAGAATCCCCCGTTCTTCGACGTCATGTCGCGCCCGACGTAGTCGAGACTATCGCGCACGACCGATTCATATTGTCGATCTTGTGTGATTTGAAACGCGTCCAGATATGCGACGGTAAGTTGCGCTTGATCGTAGAGCATTTTCTCGAAGTGCGGTACGTGCCAGTGCCGATCGACCGAGTAGCGATGAAAACCGCCGCCGAGATGATCGTGTATGCCTCCAGCCGCCATGTTCCGCAGCGTGACTAAATCCATTTCGAGCGCATGCTTGCCGGTTCCACTCTTCGGATCGCGCGCGTAAAACCGCGAAAGAAAATTTAACGCGACAGGCCGCGGAAACTTTGGCGCGCTGCCGAAGCCGCCTTCTTTCTCATCGAACGTGCGAGCAAACTGCTCGTGGGCTTTGTCAAAAACCTGATTGTCGATCTTGGCGGACGCTGCGGATTGTGCGGCCTGCGATTCGCGCAATGCCGAGATGATTTTCGAGCTTTGATCGACAATCTTTTCGTGGTCCTGCTTCCAAGCCACGGCAATGCGTTCTAGAACTTTTTTGAAACCGGGCTGGCCGTAGCGGTCCGCCGGCGGAAAATAAGTTCCGCCGACAAATGGTTTTAAATCCGGCGTTAACCAGACGCTCATCGGCCACCCGCCGCTACCGGTCGTCGCCTGCACGAACGTCATGTAAACGCGATCCACATCCGGCCGTTCCTCGCGATCGACTTTGATGTTCACAAACTCGCGATTCATGATTGCAGACGTCTCTTCATTCTCGAACGACTCATGCGCCATGACATGACACCAATGACAGGTCGAGTATCCCACTGAGAGAAAGATCGGTTTGTTTTCGCGGCGCGCTTTGACGAAAGCTTCTTCGCCCCACGAATACCAATCGACTGGATTATGCGCGTGCTGCAAAAGGTAGGGCGACTTCTCGCTCGCCAGTCTGTTTGTGTGCTCCGTGTGTGCCGGTGAAACTTCGGCAGCCGGTTGAATTGGACTCACTCATTATTCTAGCGCCGATCGCCGTTCTTGTCATTCCGAGCGAAAGCCTGCCCTGAGCGTCAGTCGATGGGTCGAAGAATCTCCTACCGTTTTTCTGATCGACAAAGAGAGATGTCTCGACTCCGCTCGACCTGACAAAAGGATGGATTCCGCACATCTCATTTTCCTCTTTCTCGCAATCGGCGTGATAGCGTTTCTCTACTCATCGGTGGGGCATGCCGGGGCATCGGGCTACATCGCTGTGATGACTTTGTGGGGTGTCGCTGCCATGACGATCAGACCTACCGCTTTGGTACTGAACATCCTTGTCGCTTCGATCGGCGCGTTTCAATTTTGGCGCGCCGGCCATTTTGCTTGGAAATTATTCTGGCCGTTTGCCGTGTTGTCCATCCCGGCGGCGTATCTCGGCGGTTATCTGCAACCGTCGGCTTCGGTTTTGAGAATCCTGATTGGCCTGGTGCTGCTTTTTTCGGCGGTGCGCCTGATTTTTCGGCGCAGCGACCCGCCGCACGTCATGTCGCCTTCCAATCCGACAGCGATTGGCGTTGGAGCGGCAATCGGATTCCTGTCCGGCCTCACTGGAACGGGCGGAGGAATATTTCTCACTCCCCTTGTGCTGTTTTGCCATTGGGCGCACATTCGCCAGGCGGCCGCAGTCTCGGCGTTGTTTATTTTGGTAAACTCAATTTCGGGGCTGACGGGCTACTTTACCGCGAACCAATCTATTCCGTGGCTTGGAATTCTCCTCGCACCCGCGGCGGCGATTGGCGGCGTTCTGGGTTCAAATCTTGGCAGCCGCCATTTTCCCATCCGCACCATCTCGATCTTGTTGGCGACAGTACTGGTCATCGCCGGACTGAAACTAATTTTTACTAGATGAGTGCGCGTTCGTGGCGGAACATGCGTTTTTCCTTTATGATGGAACCAATTCCAAACGCGGCGCCGTATCGGGCGACCATGGATTTAGTTTGAAATCCGAGCGCGTGATTTCCTTGCGCGCATTTCGCAGAAGATCGAGAAACGCGGCGACATCGAGCGCGTGATGAACCGGCAAATATGGCGCGACGTTCTTTTCCGCGAGCAAGAAGAGTCGCACCGCGGGCTTCAATCGACGGCTGTGTTTCGCATGTGTCGGATTCTCGAAATTTTTCCGGAGATGCACAAATGCGCCCGCCGCCTGGATGAGACCTTTGAAAAAATCGTCGTCATCCGTATCGGTGTTTAACCAGAGCTGCTCGAGCACGTCGTGCGCTTCGTAGTAGCGCTGCTCGTTCCAGCACTGAAAATAGGTGCGATAATAAGGATGACTCGCGATGTCGATCTTTGTCGGATCGACATCTTCCCCCACCAGTTCTGTGACCAGCCGCGAAATCCGCTCGCCTTTGCTCATGAAGAGCCTAACTTGATCGCGGCTCAGACAATGGGCAAACCAGCATGCATTAGCTTTTCGGAGGACGAGCGGGCGCGCCATCGCTCTCGCGTTAAAGAATGACGGTTGCGGTCTTCGCCATTCTGCTAGTCGTCGTCTCGATTTTGATTTTCTGTTCCGCCCTTTTTTCCGGATTGGAAACGGCACTCTTCTCACTCAAGCCGCACCAGTTGCGCCGGCTGGAAGAACATCATCCTGCCCTCACGAAATTCGTTCAGCGCTTTCGGGAAAATCCGCGCCGCGTTTTGAACGTGCTGCTCCTCGGCGACGGCCTCGTAAAAGTGCCGCTGGTGGTGCTTTGTCTTTTTCTTTTATGGGAAGGCCCGTTCGCGGCGAGGATTCCGCAGTGGCTGGCCGCGATCGTGATCTTCACGATTGTCGTCCTGCTTTGCGATTTAATTCCAAAACTGCTGGCCCTGTCCGCTCCTTATCGACTTTCGGCCATCGGCGCTTTTACGTTGAAGCTGTCAATGCCGCTGCTCGATCGCGTCGGTCATGCGCTCGAGAACACGAGCACGGCGATTGTCGATCTTTTCACTCCGTTGCATCTGCGCACCCGTGCACGATTGAGCGACGCGGAGTTCGAGACGCTGGTTGAAATTGGCGAAGAAGAAGGTGCTCTGCATGAAGCGGAAGCCGAGATGATCCAGGAGATCATTAAACTCGGCGACAAAACGGCGAAGGATTGCATGACGCCGCGCGTCGATACTTTCACACTGCCGGACGATTTGACGAACGAGGAAGCGATCGCGCGCCTGAAAGAGAAACGTCATCGCCGCGTGCCGGTCTACGTGGACACACCCGATCAAGTTCTCGGGATCATCGATGTGAAAATGTTCCTGCTCGATCCGTCGGAGCATTACACCGAGCGATTAATCCTGCCATCATTTGTGCCGGAGACTATGCGGGCGCTTGATCTGCTCAAGCTCTTCCTCACTCACGCCCAGGGGCTCGCCATCGTTGTCGACGAATTTGGCGGGACCGAAGGCATCATCACCATGTCCGACATCGTCGAGGAAATCCTCAGCGACGCTGTCCCGCGCGGAGATGTCGATCTTTACATCGAGCGGATTGAGGATGGAAAATTTCTCGTCAGCGGAAACGCGCGCCTCGACGATTTGAGCGAGCATCTCGGATTCGAAATTGAGGCGGAAGGAATCGACACCATTGGCGGCTTCGTCTTCAACCAGCTCGGTTATTTGCCGCTGTCGGGCACGCAACTCGAAATTCCACGCCTGGCCATTACCGTGCGGCGCGCCGGACGCAAACGAATCGAGGAGATCTTGCTGGAAAAAACAACCGTGGTCGGCGAGGCCGATGAACCATCGGGCAACAGCAGCGTTGCGGCATGACGATTTCGTTTATCATAATTTGTTGCTGGATCGTTTCGTTCTTCTTTAACGGAATTGAAAGCGGTTTGCTCTCGATCGATCCCGTGCGGCTCCGCCAAAACGTCAAGCGCCGTGTGCCAGCAGCGGTGCGACTGGATCGATTGCTGAAGCATCCGGAACGGTTGCTCGTCACGGTTCTGATTTTCACGAACGCAGCCGATATTTCGGGACTGCTGCTCTTGACTCGCCGATTGGTGCGCTCATTCCACTTCGCCGGATTTTTCGTCGCGTTGCTGATCGCATTGCCGATCTATCTGTTCGCGCTCGCTGTCCTGCCGAAATCGCTCTTTCGGCGATTTCCGTTCCGCGCTTTGGCTCGGCTGGCCTGGATTCTGGAACTCGTTTCCGCTCTGCTTTGGCCCTTGCTCGAACTCGGCGCACGTTTGGGCCGGGTTCTCCTGCCGCAGCGCGCGGAAAAAGGTCGACTTTTTGCCGCCCGCGAGGAGCTAAAACAAATCACCACGCAGAGCGAACGCGAAGGGTCTCTCACCGCTACCGAGCGCGCCATGATTCACAACGTGTTCGATTTCCGAAGCGTGAAAGTACGCGATGTAATGGTGCCTTTGCCGAAAGTGGTCGTCGTAAAACCAGATACTTCCATCGATGGAGCGGTCGCGCTCGGCGTTTCTTCCGGTCTCGATCGTCTGCCCGTCATTACGGAACAAGGCCAGCCGAGCGGATTGATCAACGTGCTCGATATTCTGCTCGAGAAAAACGGCGCGAAAACACTGAGCCATTACATGCGCCGCATCGTCACGGCGAATGAAGAGGAGCCTGCTTATAAAATCGTGCGACGATTGCGCGCCGCGCGACTTGGTTTGGCGGCTGTGTTGGACCGGGAACGGCATCTGCGCGGCATAGTCACGATCGAAGACCTGATTCGGCGTCTAGTCTCGTCTACGGAAGCACGAGCATAATTATCGATCTTGCCAAGATTGACAGTCTATTACGCGTCGCTACCCGGAACTTTCACCTGACCGCCCAGGATGCGCGCCGTGTTCACCAGCGCCAGATGCGTGAACGCCTGTGGGAAATTGCCTAACTGACGTTTCGCGATTGGATCGTATTCTTCGGAAAGCAATCCGACATCGTTTTGTAAGGCGAGCAAGCGCTCGAACAATTTCTTCGCGTCATCGGTGCGTCCGATGAAGTGCAAACAATTCGCGAGCCAGAACGAGCATGGCAAAAATGTTCCTTCCCGACCGGGCAATCCGTCCACGCGTTCCTCTTCCGTTCGATAGCGAAGGACCAAACCGTCTTGCATCAGCTCCCGTTCAATCGCTTCGATTGTGCCGCGCATGCGCTCGTCACTCGGCGGAAGAAAGCCCACCCGAGCCATCATGAGCAAACTCGCATCGAGCGCGTCGGAGCCGTAGAACTGCGTAAACGCCTTCTTCTCAGCGTTGTAGCCGCGCTCGCAAACTTCTCGATGAATCTGATCGCGGATTTTTTTCCAGCGCTCGATATTTTCGCCCGCCGCGCATTCACACAACTCCGCCAGCTTCACCGCGCGATCGAACGCGACCCATGTCATCATCTTGGAGTGAGTAAAATGTTTGCGGCCGCCGCGGACTTCCCAAATTCCTTCATCCGGTTGATTCCAATTCGATTCGAGAAAGCGCATGAGCTCGACTTGCAGGCGCCAGTCGGGCTCATTGGTCTCCAAACCGGCGATATGCGATTCGTACATCGCCAAAAAAACTTCGCCAAAGACATCGAGCTGGAATTGATTCGAGGCCGCGTTGCCGATTCGCACCGGCCTCGAATTTTCGTAACCGGCGAGCCACGGCAACTCGAATTCGTGCAGCCGCCGTTCGCCGCGCACTCCATACATGATCTGCATCTGCGAAGCGCTGCCGGCGATGGCCCGCAGGAGCCATTCTCGCCACGAGTTTGCTTCATCCCGATAACCGACATGCATCAGAGTGATCAGCGTGAAGGTCGCGTCTCGAAGCCAGCAGTAGCGATAATCCCAATTCCGCACGCCGCCGATTTCCTCCGGAAGCGAAGTCGTTAACGCAGCGACCAGGCCGCCAGTCGGCGCGTAAGTCAGGCCCTTCAGCGTGATGAGCGAACGCATAATCACGTCTTTCCAGGGGCCCGAATAATGAAAACGCCCGGCCCAGCCGTTCCAGAATTTTTCCGTGTCGCGCAAGGCGTGCTCCGGATGAATCGCGCGCGGCGGCGCGCGGTGCGACGCGAACCACGTCAGAACAAACGGTACGCGTTGGTCTTTTTTTACGGTGAACTCTGCAACCGTCTTTAAATCCTCACCCCGTGTCTCAATCGGTGTCCGCAAAATGAGACCGTCCGGTCCTGCGATCGCCTCGAGCCCGTCGTGTGCCTTTCGCACCCAGGGAATGATCGACCCGTACTCAAAGCGGATGATCAGCTCCATTTTCATGAGCACTTCGCCGCGCAATCCTTCAACGATGCGGATGATGTCCGGGTTCTCGCCCCGCGGCGGCATGAAATCGGTCAGGCGAACTGCGCCCGCTTTCGTTTCAATTTCCGTTTCGAGAATGAGTGTGTCGCCGCGATACCGGCGTTTCACATTCTCGATCTTGTCCGCCGGAAAAAAAAGCCAGTGGCCATTCTCCTTCTTGCCGAGCAATGAGGCGAAACAGGCCGGCGAATCAAAACGGGGAAAACACAACCAATCGACGCAGCCTTCGCGGCTCACTAACGCACCAGTCTGCGTGTCACTCAAGAACGCATAGTCCTCGATTTTTGTGCGCGGTTTACTCATGCGACGTGATACAGCCGTTCCGACCTACGATTCCGCGAGCTTTGCGATCCCGTCGCTGGTCATCCGAAAGATTCGCCACTCTTCCATCGGAACGGCGCCGATTTTTTTATAAAATTGAATCGCCGGTTCGTTCCAATCGAGCACCGCCCACTCCATTCGGCCACAGCCGCGGTCGAGGGCGATTTTCGCCAGGTGAATGAGCAAAGCGCGGCCGTAACCTTTTCCGCGCGCTTCCGGTTTCACAAAAAGATCTTCGAGATAAAGACCGGCGCGACCGAGCCATGTCGAGAAGTTGTGAAAGAAAACCGCGAAACCAATCGGCATTTTATCCTCGAAAGCGAGCAGCACTTCCGCCACCGGTTCTTCGCCGAATAAAACATCGATAAGTTGTGTTTCGGTGGCGGTGACTTGATTTGGCGCACGTTCGTAAGTCGCCAGGTCACGAATCAATTGAAGGATGATCGGAACATCGACAATCGTGGCCAGCCGGATCGTGAAATTCTTCGTTTCGGTTCTCATTCCCTGGCCAAATTCAATTTGTAGATCCTGAATTCAGGAGTTGCCTCGAGCAGCGTTGCGTTCCGCGCGACATGTTCGGCGAATTCGTGGTAGTAATCCAGCCACCAAAATGTGCTCGAGATGAAAACGAGATACATCGCGCCGCGCCCGCGCAGCTGCTCAAGATCGACAATCAATTGTTTGCTGTCGCCTGGATTGCCGTCGTAAATGCCGTTCTTCTCGAGGAAATGCCAGCCTTTGCGTTCCGCGTAATAAAAATTTGTGGGATCACCGTTATCGGCCGCGACAATTAAGGAATTTTCCGCGGTTGTCCGTCGCAATTCCAAACCGAGATCGCGCAACTGGACAGCCGACGGCTGATAAAAAGGTCGGATGTAGTGAAACGCAAGAATGCCAAAGGAACCGGCGAGTAAGATCGACAACGTGATCCTGACGTCGCGCGCAGAAATTTTTGATGCCAGCGATGCGCAAGCGGTGCCTGCCAACGCGGCAGAGATCGGTACGAGTGGAAGTTGATACCATTGATGGCGATTGCCGTAGCCGACGACAACGATGAAGACAATCATCGCGGCGAGCCAGAAATGAAAAAGGCCCGCCCGCGTTGATTGACTCGCCACTCGGCTCATCAACCCTCTCGGGCTGTCCCGTCCATGTCGTTCGTCTCCCGGCGGCTCGGTTGTCGATCTTGTCATGAACGCGCCGGCGGTCGCGAGCGCGAAAAGCACCGGAGTTAAGCTCGAAGTTGTTATCTGTTTTGCGATCTTCCAGTACCAGCTCGCGCTCATGATCCGAATTCCGCCCGCGCCAAAAAAATGGTGCGGATAAAATTTCTCTGCGACCTCGTGAGCATGCCAATACCAAATCGCGGGCGGCGCGAGCGTAATTAGAGCGAAGAGCCAGAGCTCCCACCGCGTAACGAGGCGAACCATCAAATCCTGTAGCGCCGGTCTGCGACCGCCGTTCGAGCGACGCGAAAAAGTGGGACGGTCATAGACTACAGTAACAGCGAGGTACAGCAGAGGCGCGCCGATGACCGTGGTAGGAAGTTTGATCAAGAGCGCCAGCGAAATAAAACCGGCAGATGCAATCAGCCATCGTCGGGCGATGCTTTCATAGGTTGCGCGATACCGCTTCGATTCTCCTGCAGGCGACCATGCTATACGTGAATCACATATAGCATGGCAGTAACGCAGGAAAAAATAAAGGCCGATGATGGCGAGACTGAGCGACGGAACGTCGGGCATAAACTCGCGGCTGGTGAAGAGATTAAGCGGCGCGAAGCTGTAAAAGAACAGCGCCCAGCTTGCCGCGGTCTCAGCAAAGCGGCGTCCGTATCCTGTCGATGGGCCAGGGGCTGGAAGCCCATCCCACGTGTCCCGCACGAGCAAAAAGAAAAACGGCAGAGACGCCGCGAATAAAATCACCCCTTGAATCCGTCCAATCCATTCGTGGACGCCGAAAAATTTGTAACAGATCGCGACGAGGAACGGTAAAATCGGAAACTCCGTTCCGACAAAGCCAGGCCGATCGCCAGCCCAGTCGATTTGTGGATGAGCGAAATGAGAACCGTTTTGAAAATAATTGCGGGCGATGGCCGCGACATCGCTTTGCCGCCAACTCCAATTGTCGATGTACGGCTGGTCGATCAAAATCAGTCGCGCGGCAACGGCCAGGATCGACATGAAAATTGCCAGTTGAGTCGGGCGCGCCACGGATCGCGTCTTGACAAACTGCTCCGCCAAAGTCAATCGAGTACAGGGATTTGAATCGATTAGCACCACGCGTTCTTATGAAGAAATCGACGCCGGATCATCCATCGACCTGCCGGATCGCCCTGCGTTTCGCAATTGTCCTGCTCGGCTTGCTGGCCGTGTTGACTGCGGAATCGCGCGCGCAAAATGAGCCGATGCTAATCCAAGATGTGGTCGATGCTGCGAAGTTGCTGCCCATTTTCCCCGATCCACCATCCGGATGGACTGCGGACAAACCGGAGGGAGAAACCAGCGACGTTAGCGGATCCAAAATCACGACTGCGCATCGCGACTACAAGAAAGGCGGAGGGGACAACGTGCCTATAGCTTCGATTAGCATCATCGATTCCGTGGCCAATCCAGATACCATCGCACTGACGATCGAATCTTGGAAAACAAACAGCGAAACGAGCGAGGGATACACCAAGTCCGTGACGATTGATGGAAATCCTGGCTCCGAATCGTATGAAAAAGAGCGGAAGCACGCAGCACTTCGGCTCCTGATTGCAAACCGTTATCTTCTGGCAATCGAGCTGCAAAATCAGGACCCGAAGGAATTACAGGACTGGCTCAAACGTCTCGACCTGAAAAAACTGGCAGCGATCAAATAGCGCTCTTGCGCTGCGGACCGGAAAGAGGGCGTGAATAGTGATCGGTGATACGTGAATCGTCCCAGGGACTAGGCTTCAGATTCCATTCACCATTCACTGGCGTTTAACCGCCTCGCCCGCCATCGGCACGAAGCGCACTGGCAACACGGCGCGCTTCTCGAGTCGGCCGTTTTTCTTTTCGAGAAGATAAAGCTCCTGTTCGCCCGTTCCGCCAACCGGAATGATCATTCGTCCGCCTTCTTTCATTTGGTCGACAAGCGGCTGTGGAACGTGGTCTGGCGCGCACGTGACGATGACCGCATCGAATGGCGCGCGATCCGGCCAACCTTTATAACCGTCGCCCGCTTTCACGTGTACGTTTTTGTAACCGAGACGCTTGAGCGTCGCTTCCGCGTTTTTCGCCAGTGGCTCGATGATTTCGATCGTGTAAACGTCCGCGACCAGCTCCGCTAAAATCGCCGCCTGATAACCTGAGCCAGTGCCAATTTCCAGAACGCGATCGTCACGTTTCAATTGCAACTGCTCCGTCATGAACGCGACGACGAATGGTTGCGAAATGGTTTGGCCATAGCCGATCGGCAAGGGTTGATCGGTATAGCCGGCAGCCCGCGTCTCCTGCGGCACAAATTCCTCGCGCGGCACTTTCGCCATCGCGGCCAGCACGCGCTCTTCGTGGATACCGCGCGGCATCAGCTGCTCCTGCACCATGCGCTGGCGCTCGCTCGCAAGATCGACAACCGGCGCCGACTTCTGACCGCAGCCGCTGGCTGCGAGCACAGCGAGAATCAAAAATTGCCAAACTCGTCGCATGTCGAAAAGTAGCCCGTATGCGGCCGGAGCAAAAGAGGTAGGGACAGCGCGCTGCGCTGTCCGCGAACGCCGCAGCGCGGCGTCCCTACTATCAGATCGACAAATTCTTCGTGTCCTTCGTGTGCTTCGTGTTTAATTTCACCGGCCTTTCATGAACGAGGATCGCAAGACCTTAGAACAACGCGCGACGCTGACCGACATCGAACGTCTTCGTCACTCCGCATCGCATGTGCTGGCGACGGCAATTTTGAAAATCTGGCCGGGAGCGCAGTTCGCTGCCGGCCCGCCGGTCGAGAACGGTTTTTATTACGATGTCGATCTTCCACACCGCATTTCGCCGGCCGATTTCGAGAAAATCGAGGCGGAGATGAAGAAGGAGATCAAGGCGAACCATCCGTTCGAGCGCATGGAAGTTCCGCGCGGCGAAGCGCTCGAGATGGGAAAGAAAGGTCGGCTCGCCGCATTGAGCGATCGCGATCAGCCGAGCAAATACAAGATCGACATCATCGAAAACATCCCGCCAAACGAAAAGATCTCGCTCTATCGCAACGGCGAATTTGTCGATCTTTGCGCCGGCCCGCACGTCATGCGCACGGGAAACATCGGCGCGTTCAAGCTCACCAATATCGCGAGCGCTTACTACAAAGGCGACGAAAGGAATCCGCAGCTCCAGCGCGTTTACGGCACGGCGTTCAAAACGAAAAAGGAACTCGACGATTATTTCGCCATGCTCGAGGAAGCGAAGAAACGCGACCATCGCAAGCTCGGCAAAGAACTCGAGCTATTCACGTTCGACGACGACGTCGGTCCGGGTCTTCCGATGTTTTTGCCGCGTGGCGCGGTCATCGCCGATGAACTGGAGAAACTCGCAAAAGAAACGGAGTTCGCAGCGGGTTATCAACGCGTCCGCACTCCGCACATCGCACGCGAAAGCCTATACAAAAAGAGCGGCCATCTCCCCTACTACGCCGAATCGATGTTTCCGCCGATGCGATTGTCTGAAGGCAGTGAAGATGTGACCGAGCGAGCGAGCAATCGAGCTGCTGCAGAAGAAGCGATAAAGCGGCTGCGCGAGTTCATGAAGACTCAGATGAAGGATATTACCGACCCAGAGGGCCGTCTCGCCGATGCCGACAAATTCCAAGCTCGCATAGAGGAGCTACAGCAATCGGTGGATTGGATCGAGCTGCGTGAATCGGCGCAAGCTGATGAACGCGGGGAGAATTACTACCTTAAGGCGATGAATTGTCCGCATCATCACAAGTTATTTGCGGCGATGCCGCGCAGTTATCGCGATCTGCCCTTGCGGCTCGCAGAGTACGGCACCTGTTATCGCTACGAGCAGAGCGGCGAGCTGTTCGGACTCATGCGGGTGCGCTCGATGCAAATGAACGATGCACACATTTATTGCACGCCCGAGCAATTTGAAGCGGAGTTCAACGCCGTGAACGAAATGTATCTGAAATATTTCACGCTCTTCGGGATCGAGAAATACCTGATGCGTTTCTCTACGCACGACCCATTGAAGCTTGGCCAAAAGTTTGTCGATGAACCGGAGCTTTGGAAACAAACCGAAGTGATGACAAGACGTGTGCTGAAAAATTCCGCGATCGATTATGTCGAAGTGCCAAACGAAGCGGCGTTTTACGGACCGAAGATCGATGTGCAAGCGTGGAGCGCAATCGGCCGCGAGTTTTCCATCGCGACCAATCAGGTCGATTTCGCACAGCCGCGCCGGTTCAATCTCGTTTACAAAGATCGCGACAACACCGAGAAAATTCCTCTCTGCATCCACCGCGCGCCGCTCGGAACGCACGAACGTTTCATCGGATTCTTAATTGAGCATTACGCCGGCAACTTCCCACTCTGGCTCTCGCCCGAACAGGTGCGCATCCTTACCATCGGCGATCCCGCAGGCGCGGGACTGATCGATTACGCGCGCAAGATCGACAACGAGCTGCGCGCGCATCAAGTCCGTTCCGATGTCGATCTTTCCACCGACAAGATCAACGGCAAAATCCAGCGCGCCGAGCAAATGAAAGTCCACACCATGTTCGTAATCGGTAAGCGCGACATGGAAGCTGACGCCATCAGCGTCCGCGTACACGGCCAAGGAAATCTCGGCGCCAAGCAGCGCAGCGAAGTCATTGCGGACATTCTCCAGTCCATAAAAGAGCGACGAACTTGATTGCGTGCGCTTTCTCCGGCCAGAACAGTGAAATGGATTTAGCCGGCGTTCTGAAAAAGAATTTCGGCTACGACGAGTTTCGGCCGTTACAGGAGGAGATCGTCAAAGATGCGCTCGCGGGTCGCGATGTGTTTGCGTTGATGCCGACTGGCGGCGGGAAGTCGCTTTGCTTTCAACTGCCGGCTTTGTTGCGCGATGGTCTGACGATTGTGGTTTCGCCGTTGATTTCGTTGATGAAGGATCAGGTCGATGCGCTGCAAACCAGCGGAATCGCAGCGACGTTGTTGAATTCGACGTTAGATCGAAATGAAGCGGTCGAGCGGTTGCGCGGCTTGAATCGGGGTGAGTATCGATTGCTTTACGTCGCGCCGGAGCGTTTGATGCTCGATACATTTTTGGAGCGCGCGTTGAACTGGAACATCGCGCAGATCGCGATCGACGAAGCGCATTGCATCAGCGAGTGGGGCCACGATTTTCGTCCGGAATATCGAGAGCTGAAAAAGTTGCGCACATATTTCCCAGATGTGCCGATCATGGCATTGACCGCGACTGCAACCGAGCGCGTGCGCAAAGATATTGTCGATCAATTGCATCTCCATGATGCGCGCTGCTACGTCGCGAGTTTCAATCGCCCGAACCTAACGTATCACGTCGTTCCGAAATCATCGCCTTATGAACAAGTGCTCACGTTGGTGCGAGCTCGCCCCAACGAAAGCGGCATCGTTTATTGCGCGAGCAGGAAGACGGCGGACAGGCTCGCGGCAAAATTGAGCGGGGATGGAATCAAGGCGAAGCCGTATCACGCCGGGCTCGAAGCGGTGGAGCGCACGAAGCACCAGGAGATGTTTCTGCGCGACGATGTGCGCGTGATCACTGCGACGATCGCGTTCGGCATGGGGATCAACAAACCGAATGTGCGCTTCGTGGTGCATCAGGATCTGCCGAAAAATATCGAGAGTTACTATCAGGAAACCGGGCGCGCGGGACGAGACGGATTGCCAAGCGATTGCCTGTTGCTTTTCAGCGCAAGCGACGTGGTGAAGCAGCGGCGTTTCATCGAGGAGAAAAGCGAACATGAGCAGCGGATCGCGCACGAGCAATTACGAACAATGATTGCCTACGCGGAGACGCGCGAATGCCGGCGCGCGACGCTGCTGAAGTATTTCGGCGAAGACTTCGTGACGCCATCATGCGAAGGCTGCGATAATTGCCTGAATCCGCGCGAGACTTTCGACGGCACGCTGCACGCGCAGAAATTTTTATCGTGTGTTTATCGCATCCATTCCAAACACGGATTCGGGTTCGGCTTGAATCACATTGTCGATGTCCTGGCGGGGGCCGAGACGGAAGGAATTCGACAGCGCAGTCATGATCAGCTTTCGACCTACGGCATTGGTCAGGACCTGAAACGTAGTGCCTGGCAGGCGATCGGGCGCGAATTATTGCGGCTCGGATTGGTCGCCGCCGCGCCGGGGAAATTTGCAACACTGCAACTCACCGATACCGGCCTGGCCGCGTTGCGCGAAAGGAAGCAAATCACGTTGACTAAACCATTCGAGGTCGAAGAAAAGAAGCGACCGAAACATCGCGCGGGCGAAATCGAATGTGACGAGGCGCTTTTCGAGCAGCTGCGCATTCTGCGCCGCAAGCTGGCCGACGAACGCAACGTGCCGGCCTACATCATTTTCTCCGATGTTGCGCTGCGCGAAATGGCGTGCGCTTGTCCAACTACGGCAACAGAGTTCGGCCAGATTCCCGGCGTCGGTCAGCAAAAGCTGCGCGATTTCGCGAAGCCATTTACGGCCGCGATCACCCAGTACCTTGCGAGCCGTTCGCCTCAAGCGTCAGAAATTCCGTGACTTCGTTGGCGAACAAGCGGTAAAAATTCAATCAAATCACTAAAGATGATGAATACGGGCAAAATTTTAGCGATCGTTGCATTGTCGATCTTGACCAGCGTTCTCGTGGTTTGGGCGCAGAATGACCCGCAAGTCGCGATTGCGAAGAAACAGGCCGCGCTCGAACGGCAACGGATCGAGCTGGAAAAAAAGAGTCTGGAGTTGCAACAAAAGGAACTCGATCTCGAAAAAGCGCGGCAGGAATTTCAGGCGCAGCAAATCGGCCGCTCACTGAGCATGAATTTATCCGGTGACGTGCTTTTCGATTATGACAAAGTTGAGCTGAAACCAGCGGCGGAGGAAGCGCTCAAGAAAGTGGCGATAGTGCTGTCACCGTTTCCTGAAAGCAAGGTGACGGTGGAAGGTTACACCGATTCAAAAGGAACGAAGGCTGTGAACATGCAGCTTTCGCGCGAGCGCGCGCAGGCGGTGAAGGACTGGCTGGTGAAAAACGGCGGCGTCGCGCCCGCGAATATTTTTACGAAAGGGTTCGGCGGAGAATATCCGATTGCGCCAAACAAAAACACCGATGGCTCGGACAATCCGCTTGGCCGCGCGTTGAACCGCCGCGTGTCGATTATCGTGGAGAAGCCAGCGGCTTCCACGCCTCCAACGCCTTAAATAGAACGCGAGAGTTGTAGGGCGGGCGCTCCGCCTGCCTAACCTTCCTAGCGCTTCTTACGCCTTTTCGTCGGCAACTTTTTGCGCTTCGTCTTCGCGAACTCACGCAATTGGTTCTCGCTCATCGAGGCCGCCATGTGATGCGCCTCTGAGCGATGACTTCGATCGTTTTCCGCGTTTCGCGGCGAGCGCCGCACCAGCCGCCATCTGTTGTTTTTCTTGATTTTGCAGGCATACCAAGATTTCGTTTCCGGAACACGAAATGGATTTGCTCAGACTACGTCGCCTTTTCGCCAGAGAAGATAAACCGGCGCGCCGGTCAGCACGATCAGGATTCCGATCCCAGAAGTCGCGGGAGCGAGCCAGGCAAGATCGACAATGAGCAATCCGGCGAGCAAGATCGACATGAATGGCACAATCGGATAACCCCAGGTGCTATAGGGACGTTCCGCCGCGGGCGCTTTTCGTCGCAAGATGATGAGCGCCGCAACCATCAGGATATAAAAGATTAAATCAGCGGAAACAATGTACTCGAGTAATTGGGTGTAGACATTTCCGTAAGTCACCTCGCGTGTCGCGGTATCGGTCGTGACGGTGCGCGGCAAAGTCAAAAACGCAGTCCAGATTCCCTGCGCGACCAATGCCGCCGCGGGGACGTGATGGCGATTGGTCGTCCCAACTCTTCTGAAAAACAGCCGATCGCGCGCCATCGCAAAATAGACTCGGGCGCCGGAGAGAATCAGCCCGTTGTTGCAACCGAAAGTCGAGATCATGATCGCAGCCGCCATGCACATCGCGCCCGGATTTCCAAAAACGGCGGCCATCGCCGCCACAGCCACGCGATTTTGCGGAGCGTGTTGGATTTCGGAAAATGGCAACAGAGCAAGATAAGCAACGTTCGCCAGCAGATAAAGGATTACCACGCTTCCGCAGCCGAAGAGCAATGCGCGCACCAGATTTCGCGCGGGATCGCGCACTTCGCTTCCGATGAACGTGACATTCGTCCAGGCCGTTTGCGCAAAAAGCGGGCCGACCATTGATTTTCCAAAAAGCAGTGCGAGCGCAAGTCCGCCCACGAATGTGAATCCGGGCTGTGCAAGTTGTGGACTCCAGCCGTTCGCCCACGAATTCCACCATGCCGACGTCCGCGCGGCGCAGTTCGCATTCCAGCCGAACGCCAAGCCGATGACGACCACCCCGGCGAGCGCCGCTGTCTTGGCAAACGTAAAAGTGTTTTGCACAAGTTTGCCGATCTCGAGTCCGCGCGTGTTTGTCCACGTCAGCAGAGCGATCAATGCGATCGCCATTAGTTGTTCGTTCGACAAACTGATCGCGTAGCCGCCTAACGAGACCGGCGCGATCAAATAATTGTCCGGCGCGACTGCCGAGACAAAAACGCCCATAAATTTTGCAAATGCGATCGCTACGGCCGCGATTGTTCCGGTTTGAATGACGAGGAATAATGTCCAGCCATACAAAAATCCGATCGACGGACCGTAAGCTTCGCGCAGGAAAACATAAACGCCGCCCGCGCGCGGCATCATTGTCGCGAGCTCGGAACAGGAAAGCGCACCAGTGATTGTGAGCAAGCCGGCAACAGCCCATGCCAGCAACAGCCAACCGGGCGCGCCGATCAATCGCGACGATTCCGCCGATGTAATAAAAATGCCCGAGCCAATCATCGAACCCATCACGATCATAGTCGCGTCGATCGGGCCGAGAGCGCGGACCAACTTTGGGTCCTTTCGATTATCGATCTTGCCGTTCACGATCCACACGCTAGGGCGAGACTCAACTGCCAGTCCGGCTCGAACCGAGCCGGCGAATTCCACGGCTCCGCGGAGTGTCGCCCTGCCAAAACATGCGTTGTTATGATTTTGGCGGCGCGATTGTCACGCCTTCATTTTTAAGCTGCGCTCGCAACGCGCGCGCGAATTCCACCGCACCCGGCGTGTCGCCGTGCACACAAACTGTTTCGGCTTGTACGTCGATATCAACTCCATCGACAGATCGAACTTTGTCTTCGCGCAACATCCGCAGAACGCGCGCCGCGGCTTCCACGGGATCGTACAGCAATGCGTCCAGGCGCGTGCGCGGAACAAGCGTGCCATCCGCAAGATAATTGCGGTCCGCAAAGACTTCGCCCGCGATTTTCAGTCCGCTTGCTTCGGCCATACGCGCGAGCGCGCTGCCATCCGGCGCAAAAAGAATCAACGTTCGGTCGGTGCTCGTAATGGCGTGTGCAACCGCGCCGGCAATTCTCTCGTCGCGCGCCGCGATGTGATAGAGCGCGCCATGCGGCTTTACGTGATTCGGGCGCACACCGAGCGCTTCTGCAATCGCGCTAAAAACTCCGAGCTGATAAGTCACCGCGTCGCAAACCTCCTCGGGCGTGACCGGCAATTCTTTCCGGCCGAAGTTTTCCCGATCGAAGAGGCTCGGATGCGCACCAACGGCAACGCCGTGGTCGCGCGCCGCTTCAATTGACCTGTGAATGGTGTCGGCGTCGCCGGCATGAAACCCGCACGCGATGTTCGCGGAAGTTACGAATTCAAGCAGCTCATCGTCGTGGCCGGCGCCTTCGCCGAGGTCGGCGTTAAGATCGACAACCAACTTCATGAGAAGTGCGGTTGCAGCCCGCGCCGGAACTGCTCGAGGTTCTGCTCGCGATTAATCAAAAGGTGGTGCGCATCAGCAAGCGTAACTTCGCGAAAGCGAACCTCATCGCCACCGCGAAGTTGAGCCGCAATTGAAAGATCGACCGTAATCACGTGCGCGATTTTCGGATAACCGCCAATGGTTTGGCAATCTCCGAGCAAGAGGATCGGTTTCCCACTTGGCGGGATTTGGATCGTGCCGGGAGCAACCGCTTCCGAGACAAGATCGACAAGTTCATTTGCTTTCAGCTGCGGACCTTCGAAACGCACTCCCATTCGATCCGAATCAGGCGAGACAGTGAATTTGTCGCCGGTGAACCGTCGAACCGTTACATTGTCAAAACGGTTCCACTCAGAGCCGCGGATAACGCGCAGAGTTGGTTCACGTTTGGCCGGGCTCGACCAGTCATGCGGAGGTTTCCAGCGTGCGATCCTTTCTCTCTGCAATTTGTCGATCAAGATCCTGGTGCGCTCGGAATTTTTGCCGAGCGGAAGTTCATCGCCGTGGCACAACGCACGGCCCTCCTTTCCGCCGAAATTTCCCCGCAAATCAGTTGATCGACTGCCGAGCACAACCGGCACGTCGAATCCGCCAGAAACTGCAATCCAAGCGCGGCATCCGGTTTTTGGCCGCTCGATCCCCATTTCGTCGCCTTCTCGAATAACGACTGGATGACCGACCGGCAACGATGTCGATCCGGAGCGCGCATCGAATTCGCCGCCGCTCCAGGCCATAAGTCGTTCATCCACGAACCGCAATTGCAAGCCGCCGAAGGTGACCTCCAGTCCAGCGGCCGATTCGTTATTGCCAACAAGCAGATTGGCAACGCGCAACGCATGCGCATCGAGCGCGCCGCCGAGCGATACACCAAATTGGCGAAATCCAGTGCGACCAAAATCCTGTACGGTCGTGGAAAATCCGGCACGAACAGCAGTCGCATTCACCTTGTCGATCTTTCAAATTCGTCGCGCGAGATCGCGCAGAAGCGGACACGATCACCCGCGCGGAGAAGCGCGGGAGGATTTTTTTGGGGATCGAACAAACGCAGCGGCGTGCGACCGATCAGATTCCAGCCGCCTGGCGACTGTACCGGATAAATTCCGGTCTGCGCTCCGCCGATCGCGACTGAGCCGCTGGGAATTTCTTTTCGAGGAGTAGAACGACGCGGCGTCGCCAGTTTAGACGGCAATCCGCCGAGAAAAGGAAAGCCCGGCGTAAATCCAATGCAATGGACGCGATATTCCGACGCGCAGTAAAGATCGACAACTTCCTGCGCGCCAAGTCCGGCGTGCTGCGCAATTTCATCAAGATCGAGAGCAAATTCCGCGTCGTAACAAACCGGGATTTGGATTGGAGACGTCTCCATTCGATCGGCACGCACTTCGTTTGCATTTAAAATCACTTCCCGAATCCGTTCCGCCAGCCATTCGAACACTTCATCCGGTTTTGCGCCGGAGGCGACGACACGCACGGGATCGAAAAATACCCCAACGGTCGTATAAGCCGGCGCAAGCTCGATCACCCCGGGAAGTTGTGCATTTTCCAGAAGCCGTCGCGTAGCAAGGACAGCATTCAGCGCTTCATCGGGCGCGCCGTCGAAGTTTTTACGAACCCGAACGATGAGGGCGGAATCTCCGAGCGGCGCAATTTCCATTAAGATGAGGCATCTTTTGCCTTCGCATTTTGAGGCGAAACGGCTTCAGCAACGTTTTCCATGTGCTCTTTAATCTCGTGCACTTTCGGATGCACTTCGCGGATCAAATCATGTTCGGCTTCGGAAAGTCGTTCGATGCGTGTGGTCATTTCGTGCAACTCTTTCAACATCGTGTCCTGGCGGGATGAGATGCGATGCATCCACCAAAAACAGACGGACCAGCAGCCCAGACCGATCCAGGTAAGGGCGAAGACGATCATATCACTGTGTCCGCGTCGCTTCGATCTCGATGTTGATCGTCACATCCTGGCTGATCCCGGAGACAGCTTCCGCTCCCGGACTGAACATTAAATTGAACTCGCGGCGTTTGAGCGGCTCGGTCGTCACAACCCAACGCGTTTGTTTCGCTTCGTTCGAGATCGAGCCCACCAATTTTACATGCAGCGTGATCGGTTTCGTCACCCCGTGCATGGTAAGATCGCCGAGAATGTCGCCGCCCTGCTGCCCGATCCGTTTCACGCTGCGGCTCTTGAAATTGATTTTGGGAAATTTCTCGACATTGAAAAATTCCGGGCTGCGCAAATGATTGTCGCGTTTAGCGATTCCGGTGTCGATACTGCGGACATCGATTCTTGCCACGACGGAGGATTTGTCGGGCTGCTCGAGGTCGATCTTGCCGTCGAATTTCGTGAACCTGCCGGTCGTCGCAGCAAAGAATTGGTGAACCTCGAATCCGATCATCGAATGCGATTGATCGAATTTATAAGTCTCGTTCGCCACCGCGGCTGAACTCAGGGCGAAGAAAACAAGAGTGATCGAGGTCAGTCGAATTAATCGTTTCATCAGTGTTTCTCCTTCATTTGTTCGGATGCGTTGCCCTGCCAACTATACCGACGCAAGCGTCTTCAAAAGTGGCGCACGAGACAACGGTAATCTCCCAAACAAATTCCCAAGCGCAAAAGCCGGATTGGCTTTCAGTTTTTTCCTGTCGTGCACACCGGCTATACGCGCAAGCTCACTTTCGAAATGCGAGACTGCGCGCAGATTCGGATCGTTGGCATCGAGAAAACGGAAGGCGCGGCCGAGCAAGGCAAAAAGTTCCGGTTCATGATGATCGCGCTCGGTGCAAATCTCGATCAGCTCCACAAAATAAGCCGCCGCCTGCGTGCGCAAATAATTCTTGCGGATACCGGCAAAGGTATTTCTCAACACCACTTCGGTAAGCGTATGCAGCGTCGATCTCCGGCTTGAGATAATTGAGATCTCTGCTTCAAAGAAAAGGTCGAGCTTGCCCGCGAACGGGCTTTTGGCGCGGCGCGCGCCTTTGGCCACGGTTTGAATGCAGCCCAGCGATTCCGTGCACCATGAAACGATCAGGCTGGTGTCGCTGAACTTTCGTTTGCGCAAAAGAATCGCGGCGGTGCTTTGCACGCCGCAAGTTAGCACGTCGAAGCGGTCGCCCTGCAATTGCGCGCGCGGGCGGCCTAACGATTCATGATGTGCAGAGCGCGCTTCTCCACATTAAGCGCGGCTTCTTTGACCGCTTCACTCAACGTTGGATGGGAGTGACAGGTGCGCCCGAGATCTTCGGAGCTGCCGCCGAACTCGATAACCGAAACGGCTTCGGCGATTAATTCCGAGGCCGCGTGTTGCAAAATATGCGCGCCGAGAATGCGGTCTGTCTTCGCGTCGGCGATGAACTTGGCTATTCCCTCGAGATCTTCGTTCGCCACCGCGCGACCGGTGGCGCGAAACGGAAATTTGCCGACACGATAATCGATCCCCTTCTCTTTCGCCTGTTCTTCAGTCAGCCCGACACCCGCGAGCTCAGGATTCGTGTAAATGATTCCAGCAATCGCGTCGTAATTTATGTGACCGGCCTTTCCGGCAATGTGTTCAACGCAGGCGATGCCTTCGTCTGACGATTTGTGCGCCAGCATCGGGCCGGCGATCA
This sequence comes from uncultured Chthoniobacterales bacterium, assembly GCA_955652255.1. Taxonomy (GTDB): domain Bacteria; phylum Verrucomicrobiota; class Verrucomicrobiia; order Chthoniobacterales; family UBA10450; genus UBA10450. Next base: position 27,075 of record CATPAW010000137.1, read on the forward strand.
CGTCGCCGATGGCGTAAATGCCTTCGACATTCGTCTTAAAATGCTTGTCGACTTTGATCCGCTTCTTTTCGTCGAGTTCGACGCCCACTTTTTCCGCGCCGAGTCCTTCGGAAAACGGACGGCGTCCGACCGAAACGAGCACTTTGTCGGCATCGAATTTCAGCTCTTCTTTTCCTTTGTTCCCGGTCGCGGTGACACGCCCATTGTCGACCTTGACCGCGCTCACTTTGGTTTCGAGATGAAACGTGATCCCCTGCGCGGTGAGCGAGCGCTGGAGCATGTTCGATAGCTCCAGATCGAAGCCGACGGCGATGCGCGGCAAAAATTCGAGAATCGTTACTTCCGATCCGAGCCGGGCCCAAACCGATCCGAGCTCCAGCCCAATCGCGCCCGCGCCGATCACCAAAAATTTGGGCGGCGGTTCCGTAAACGTAAGCGCTTCGGTGCTGCTAACGATCGTCTTTCCGTCAAACTTCGCGAATGGCAGCTCAACCGCCGCGCTTCCGGTAGCGATAATGATATTTTTCGTTTCGATCTCCTGCGTCTTTCCGTCCGACGATTTGATCGAAACTTTCCCCGGCGCGGTGATGGTACCAACGCCTTCGAACGTCGTGACCTTGTTCGTTTTCATGAGCGCGCGAACACCGCTGTTCATCGTTTTTACGACCTTGTCTTTGCGCTGCTGCATCTTCGCAAGATCGACACTTGCGTTCTCGATCACGATGCCGTGTTTTCCCGCTTCCTTTTTTGCGAATATGAAATGATTGCTCGAGGTGAGCAGCGCCTTGCTCGGGATGCAGCCGACGTTCAGGCAAGTGCCGCCAAGCTCCTTGTCCTTCTCAATAATGGCGGTCTCTAAACCCAGCTGTCCGGCGCGGATCGCGGCGACGTAGCCGCCCGGTCCGGAACCGATGATAACAACATCAAATTTGTCCATTAGAAATCGAGCGGCAACTTTTTCGGATCCTCGATGCATTCTTTTACTTTGATGAGAAACGTGACCGCTTCTTTGCCATCGATGGCGCGGTGGTCGTAGCTGAGCGCGAGATACATCATTGGGCGCACCTCCACTTTGCCGTCGATCGCCACCGGTCGCGGCATGATTTTATGCATGCCGAGAATTCCACTCTGTGGCGGATTCAAAATCGGCGTGCTCACAAGCGATCCGTAGACGCCGCCGTTTGAAATGGTAAACGTGCCGCCGGTCAAATCTTCGATCTTCAATTTGCCTTCGCGCGCTTTGGTTGCATAATCGGCAATGTCGCGCTCCAGATCGGCGAAACTTTTTTTGTCAGCGTCGCGCACAATTGGGACAATGAGGCCGCGCTCGGTGCCAACGGCAACGCCAATGTCGTAGAAATTGTTTTGGATAAAATCTTCGTCTTCGATCCGGCCGTTAACGACCGGCACGGCTTTGAGCGCTTCTACACTTGCTTTGATGAAGAACGACATGAAGCCGAGCTTCACCCCGTTCTTTTTCGTGAACGCATCTTGTGATTTCGCGCGCAAATCCTGAACCGCGCTCATGTCGCATTCGTTGAACGTGGTGAGGATCGCGGCGGTCTGCTGGGCCATGACCAACTGCGCCGCGATTTTCCGGCGCAGCGGCGACATTCTTTTGCGGGTGAAGCGGCCGTCGGGCGACTGTCGATCTTCTGTAACGGAAGCCGCTGGCTTCCCTGGGACGGTCCGGGCCGGACTAGCATCAGCAGCGTCCCCTACAGTTTTTTTTTCGGCGGCCGCGAGAACGTCGCCTTTCGTCAAGCGCCCATCCTTTCCGGTGCCGGAAATTTTTGCCGGCTCGAGATGTTCCTCTTCGACTATCCGGCGCACGGCGGGCGACAAAGTCTCAACGGTTGTCGATCTTTCTTTCGCCGGTGGAGCAGTTTTCGTTTCCGCTTTTTCCGGCGCGGGCTTTTTCTCAAGCGGCTCGGACTTCGCGGGCGCGCTCTTTGAATCGTCAATCGTCGCAACGACTTCGCCGATTTTTACTTCCTGACCTTCCGGCACCAAGGCGTCGAGCATGCCTGATTTTTCGGCGGTGATCTCGGTAGAAACTTTGTCGGTTTCGAGGGTGAAGAGCGCATCGCCGGCATTAACAAAATCGCCGGACTTTTTGTGCCAAACGGAAACAATGCCGCTGGATATCGATTCGCCAACTGCAGGGATTTTCACCTCGATGCTCATGAATGAGCCTAACTAAACGCTGAACGCTTCGGCGACAAGCGCAGCCTGCCTGCGTTTGTGGAGCACGAGCGCGCCAACGGCCGGACTGGCGCTGGCGGGGCGGCCCGCATAGGCGATTTCGCGGCAAAACATTTTGCGTAATCGCGGCTCGATGAAACTCCAGGCGCCCATGTTCTGTGATTCTTCCTGGCACCAGACGAGCTTCGCGGTTTTGGGATAAGGCTTGATCATCTCCCGCAGCTTCTTTTCCGCGAGCGGATAAAGCTGCTCGATCCGAATGATGGCCGCGTTGTCGATTTTTTTCTCGGCGCGATAATTCAAGAGATCGTAGTAAACTTTCCCCGAACAAAGAATCACGCGCTCTATCTTGTTAGCCGGGCCGACCTTGGGTGAGTCGAGAATTTCTTCGAACCGGCCGCTGGTAAATTCTTCCGCGCGTGACGACGCGAAATCGGCGCGCAATAAACTTTTCGGCGTCATGATGATAAGCGGCTTGATGAACTTGCGTTTCATTTGTCGCCGCAAAACGTGGAAGTACTGTGCGGACGTGGTCAGATTGCAGACCTGAATGTTGTCTTCAGCGCACGCTTGCAAAAAACGCTCGAGCCGCGCGCTGGAATGTTCCGGGCCTTGTCCTTCGTAGCCGTGGGGTAGGAGTAACACGATCCCACTCGGCCGCTGCCATTTCGATTCGGCCGAAACGATGAATTGGTCGATAATAGTTTGCGCGCCGTTCACGAAATCGCCGAACTGCGCTTCCCACAAGCAAAGCAAGCTTGGGTAATCGAGCGAGTATCCGTAATCGAACCCAAGGACGCCCGCTTCCGAAAGAGGGCTGTTGTAAATGCAGATGCGAGCCTGCTTTTCCGCCAAATGCATGAGCGGCGTGTACGGCGCGCCCGTTTTTGCGTCGTAAAGAATCGCGTGCCGGGTGCTGAACGTGCCGCGTGCGCTGTCTTGTCCAGACAATCGCACCGGCGTTCCTTCCAGAAGCAGCGAACCGAACGCGAGCAATTCGGCGTAATGCCATTCGTAGGGGCCGCCGCTTTCAAAAACTTTGCGCCGATGCTCGAGCACGACGCGTTTGATCTTCGGCTGAACACTAAATTCTTCCGGCACACGCGTCAGCGCATCGACAATTGTTTTCAGCGCTTTTTCGCTGATGGCGGTGGATACAGCCGCGCCGGTGTATTCGGGTTGAAAAACTGCGGTTGATTCCTTGAACTTCGCCTGCTTGCCGGCCTTCTCTTTTTCCAGTGCTTTGACGTCGTCGAGCGCCATTTCGAGTCGAAGGTCGAACTCCGTTTCCAGCGAAGCCGCGTCGTCATCAGTCAATGTGCCGGCTTCGAGCAGCTCGCGTTTGTACAACTGTGTAACCGATGGACGCTTGTCGATCTTGGCGTAAAGGTCGGGTTGGGTGAACGCGGGCTCATCGCCCTCATTGTGTCCGTAACGGCGGTAGCAATACATGTCGATGACGATGTCGCGTCCAAATTCCTGGCGAAAATCGATCGCGAGCTGACTGACGAACAGGATCGCGAGCGGGTCGTCACCGTTCACATGGAAAATGGGCGCCTCGATCATCTTCGCGATATCGGTGCAATACATCGACGAGCGCGCGTCCTCCGGAAGCGTCGTGAATCCAATCTGGTTGTTCACGACGATGTGCACGGTCCCGCCCGTTCCGTACCCGTGCAGTTGCGACATGTTCAATGTTTCGGCCACGACTCCCTGCCCCGCGAAGGCGGCATCGCCATGTATTAAGAGTGGCAACACTTTGCGGCGATGTTCGGTATCACCGCGAATGCGCTGCCGCGCGCGCGCTGTTCCTTCCACAACCGGGTCGAGCGCCTCGAGATGACTCGGATTTGCGGAGAGGCGAATCTCCACTTCTGCACCAGATGAAAGTTTTCGAACGGTGTGATAACCGAGATGGTATTTCACATCGCCATCGCCGGATACGAGCTCGGGAATGTAATTGTCGCTGAACTCGGTGAAGATAATGCGGAGGGATTTCTTCAAAAAATTCGCCAGCACGTTAAGGCGCCCGCGATGGGTCATGCCCATGCAGATTTCTTCGACGCCAGCGCCCGGGCATTTGTGCAAAATCGTGTCGAGAATCACCATCAACGCCTCTGCGCCTTGCAACGAGAACCGCTTTTGCCCGACGTAGCGGGAATGTAAAAAAACTTCGAACGATTCGGCTTCGAGCAATGCGCGCAGCAAAGCGATTTGCACCGCGCTCGGCGTGTCGCGCTTATCCGGCCGCGATTCGAGACGATGCCGCACCCAATTGCGAATACGCGTGTTCTGGATGTGCATGAACTCGGCGCCGATCGAGTCCGCATAAATCTTTTCCAGCCGCGCGATCATTTCGCGCAGCTTCATTTCCTCATTGTCGAGGAAGAATTTCGACGAGACCCGAAGATCGAGGTCTTTTTCGCTGAAACCTAACTCGCGCAACGTGAGCTGCGGATTTTCCGGGCGCTTGTCCGCCAACGGATTAACACGCGCGATCGTGTGCCCAAGGGTACGGTAGGCATAAACCAGACCGTCGACGCGGGTTTGCAGCGGACCTTCGCGAACCCCGGTGCGCGGCGAAGCAGCCACGGCAGCGCCGTTTCGCTGGGGCAAATTGCCGAGCTCGAATCCTTCGAAAAAGGCTGACCAACCCGAATCGACCGCCTCCGGATCCTGACGCCAGCGCCGGTAATTCTCCTCGATCAGGTCAAGATTTGCACGAGCGGCGATTGAAGTGCGCATTGCAAGATTAATCTGCAACCTTTAGATCGAGCGGCAAGTTGACAGTGCAAAGAGTGTTTCGTTACTTGCACGGCGAAATGCAACCTAATCGCCGACTTGTTCTGATGCTCGCCGGAATCTGCGGAGCTTTCTTCGTTAGCTCGGCATCTTCATTTGCACAGGCCGATCCGGCGGCCGAGCCCGCCGTCCTGGCGCTGGCAAAAGTCTTGCCGGCAGTGGTCAACATCAACACCGAGCGCGTTGTGCGGCGGACGGTGCGCGATCCAGTCGAAGATTTTTACGCGCAATTTTTCGGCTACTATCGGGGCCAGCCGCGCGAAATCCGGCAGACGGTGCAAAGCCTCGGCTCAGGATTCATTGTCGATCCCGCGGGATACATTGTAACCAACCAGCATGTGGTTGAGCGCGCCGCCGATTTGAAGATCCAGGTCACGACAAACGATAGCAAGACTTACAACGCGCATTACATTACGGGCGACGACAATACGGACCTGGCCTTCATCAAAATCGACGCCAAAGCCGCCTTCCCATTTATTAGCCTCGATAATATTTCGCCCAACTTGCTCGGTGAAACAGTCCTCGTGGTGGGCAATGCCGTCGGATATGGCAGCTCCATCAGCCGCGGCGTTCTGAGCGCAACCAAACGCGAGATCACCATCGACAACATCGAATATAAAAATCTCGTGCAGACGGATGCGGCGATCAATCCTGGCAACAGCGGCGGGCCAGTGATCGATATTTCCGGGCGACTGGTCGGGATCAGTTCGGCCAAAATGGCCTTCACTCCGCAAGGCATCCCGACGCAGGGACTCGGGTTCGCTATTCCGGCGGAAGTCGTGCGCGACAGCGTTGCCCAATTCAAGAAAGTCGCGGAAAAGCAACCCGAGCCGAAAAAGCAACTCGCCCCGAACGAAACAGCGACATCGTTGGCGGAGCGACTTTTCGGTATGCAATTACAGGACCTAAGCGGGGAACTGACCGATGCGCTCGGTTATGCTCGAGGCCGCGGTGTTCTCATCAGCGCAGTCGAATCAAACAGCCCCGCCGATCAAGCGGGGATTGAGCGCGGCCTTGTGATTTATCGCGTCGGCAAACAGGATGTTAATTCCATGCGACAGGTGGAGGACCTGCTTGGCGCCGCTCGGAGCGGGACGAGCGTAGACTTTACCGTGGGCGTGGTGCGGGCCGACAGAGGAGGACAACGGGTCGAAACGGTTACTTTGGCCGCGCGTTAAGCAATGCAAAAAAAATTGGCAACGCGCTGGCAGTTCGATTGTCTGATGAAAATGATTCGCCATGATTAGAGTCGAAAATCTTACCAAGCGCTACGCCGGACAGGCCGCGATTCGCGATCTCAATTTCGAGGTTGGCAAAGGTGAAATCATGGGATTTCTCGGCCCGAACGGCGCCGGAAAAACAACCACAATGCGGATTCTGGCTGGTTTCATGCCCGCCACCTCCGGTCGCGCCTCAATTGCAGGATTCGATATTTTTGAGCAATCGCTGCAAGCACGCACTCGTCTCGGTTATATGCCGGAGAATGTGCCGCTCTACGGCGACATGCGCGTGACTGAATATCTCGATTACCGCGCCGCACTCAAAGGCGTGCCGCATCGTCGCATTGCGGAACGCGTCGGCGATGTGAAGGAACTTTGCGGCGTGAAAGATGTTGAAAAAAAAATAATCGGCGCACTTTCCAAAGGTTATCGGCAGCGCGTTGGTTTGGCCGACGCCCTTTTACACGAGCCCGATCTTCTAATTCTCGACGAACCAACGATCGGCCTCGATCCGAATCAAATCCGGCAGGTGCGCGAGCTGATCAAGAACCTCGGCCGGCAGCACACCATTTTGCTTTCGACGCACATACTCCCGGAAGTCGAAATGACATGCAGCCGCGTCACCATCATTCACAAGGGGCGAATCGAAGCATGCGACACGCCGGAAAACTTGCTCGGCAAACTTCGCCAAGCCGGCGGTGTCGTGCTCGAGGCAAAAGTGGGAAAAGATAATGGCGCCGAAGAGCTCAAGAAAATTTCGGCTGTGCGCGATGTTACGACGGATGTCGATGGGGAGTGGAATGTTTTTTCCTTGCGTGTCGAATCCGGCGCTGACGTGCGTGAGGAAGTTTTTCGGCTGGCAACCGCGCGGCACTGGACGGTACGCGAACTGACACAACGCCGCGCCACGCTTGAAGACGTGTTCGTCGAGATCACGCACGCGGACGAAGTGTAGCGATTGTCGATCTAACGAGTATGAGAAAATTTTACACTCTGCTGTCGCGCGAAGTGCGCAGCTATTTTTATTCGCCCATCGCCTACATCGTTCTCGTTTTTTTCCTGCTCGTAAGCGGGGTCGATTTTTATTTTCAAATCTCGTTCATGAACCAGCGGCCAGTGCCGTACTCGGTTCAGGAGGCATTTTTTAATTCTGTGTTCTTCTGGTTTGCCTTCGTTTTGATTTTTCCGCTCATCACGATGCGCCTGTTCGCGGAAGAATTTAAGCTCGGCACGATTGAGCCGCTCATGACCGCGCCGGTGCGGGACTGGCAGGTTGTTCTTTCAAAATTTTTCGGTGGGCTCGTTTTCTATATAATTCTCTGGGTTCCGACAGCGTTTTATTTCGCAATTTTCCAATACATCGCCGGTCGTCCAGCGGCCGGGTCGATCGGCGCCTATTGGGGTTCTTATTTAATGCTCCTGCTCGTGGGGATGTTTTATCTCTCGGTCGGATGTTTTGCTTCGGTCCTGACGAAAAACCAAATCATCGCCGCGATCATTTCCTTTTGCGCAATCACGCTCTTATTTTTTCTCGGCCTTGTTCAATTCATTCTGCTCGATGTCAGTTCGGCGACGCGCGACTTGCTCGGTTATTTCTCCGCTCTCGAGCACATGGGCACGTTCTCGCGCGGTGTCATCGATACGCGGCCGATCGTTCTCTATCTGAGCATGACCGTGGTGATGTTGACGCTTACCCATCAGGCATTCCAATCGCGCAAATGGAGACTGTGATCGTGGCCAACGAGAAACAACAGCCCGCGCCGAAGAAAATTCACCGCGTCCAGATCGGGGTGAACGTCCTTCTTCAAGTCGTGCTCGTTCTTTTCCTCGCCACGATGGTGAATTCGCTCGGTTTCAAGCATTACAAACGCTGGGATTTTTCGCGCGATCAAAAATATGCGCTCTCCGATAAAACGAAGCGCTTCCTCGATACGATCAAAGGTAAATTGCGCATCACCGTTTTCTTTTCGCCGAACACACCGATCACCGGGGACGTGCAGAACCTGCTGACGGAATATCAATACGCGGCCAAAGGTAAGATCGACATCGAGAACATCGATCCGGAGCGCAATCTTTCGCGCGCCAAAGAGATGTTCGATAAATACAAAGTGGTTAGCGACGAAAGTCTGCTCGTGATCGATTACAGCGGACGCAATAAAACGGTGAAAGCCTCCGAAATGGCCGATGTCGATCAAAGCGGAATGGCTTTCGGCGAAGGTCCACGCGTGACGGCGTTCAAAGGCGAACAAACCATTACCGCCGCAATGATTGATTTGGTCGAAGGCAAGAAGAACACTCTTGGTTACGTGCTCGGACACAAGGAAGCGCCGATTTCCGGTAATACCCCGATCTCGGTGCTGAAAACATTCATCGAAAACGAAAACATCAAGTTCCAAGAGTTGAATCTCTTCGACGTCGGCGCGATTCCCCCCGATTTGAAGGCGATCGTGATCGCCGGGCCGCAGTACGATTTCTCCGATCGGGAAATGAAATTGCTGCGTGAGTTCTGGGAAAAGCAGGGACGCCTCCTGCTGCTGCTCGATCCAGCGGCCAAGACGCCGAAGATGGACGCATTTCTAAGCGAGCTTGGCCTGAAGGTGAACGATGATCGCTTGATGGTATTTTTGCGGACGGGAATCCAGGAGGTTGCGCTCACACGCGACGTGCAAGCACATTTCCTAGGCGGCAGCCCAATCACGAAACGGCTGGCGGACGTGAGCGCGTTGTTTTTTGGCGGGACCTCATCGCTCACGCTCGAGCCGGAACGAGTACGTGCAGCCAATGTTCGGCTCGAGCCGCTAGCTCAGGCGGAGAAAGGTTATTTCGCCGAGACCGATTACAACACGAGCGATCAGGCTAAACTTCAGGCCGATGCCACGCGAAATCCCGGTACTCCCCTGATGATCGCTGGGTCGATTGAAAAAGGTGGCAGTGGCGACGAGCGCGTGCAGGTCAATTCGTCGCGCATGGTGGTGGTAAGCAATTCGACTTTTATTCAAGACAACGCGCTCACGCAGGACCAACAGGCGCTCGATTTCATCTCCGGCAGCATGAACTGGCTGCTGAGTCGAGAACAGCTTATCGGCATCTCGCCCAAAATTCCCAAGACACTCACGTTCACTCTCACCGAAAGCGCGTTGAGCCATGTTCGCTGGCTGATCCTTGTCCTAATGCCGCTCATTCCCGCGTGTATCGGCGCAGCGGTGTGGTGGCGGCGCCGCGCCTGATTCTTTAATCGCCTTATGAAATGGAAGACAACGCTCGTTTTGCTGACGATTGCGCTCGCCCTGGCTGTCTATATCAAATTCTACGAAAGCAAGCGCCCGAACACCGAAGAAGCAAAGCGACAGGCCCAAAACGTCGTCAATTTCAGTCGCGAAAAGATCGACGGGATCGTAATTCAAAACGGCGATGACAAGATCGACATGCGCCGTCGGGACAATAAATGGCGGCTGGAAACGCCGATCAAGGACCAGGCTGACAATTCATTGATCGAGAATCTTCTCTTCGATCTCGAAAGCTGGCAGAAAGACGCGACCATTCCGGCCAAGCAAATCGAGGCCGAGAAAAACAAGTTAAATGAATACGGCCTGAGCAAGCCAAAGCTGCGCTTGAGATTGCTCGGACCCGATGCGCCGCCGGAAATCTTGTTCGGCAAAGACGCGGCGCTCGAAGGCAAAATGTATGTGCGCTTCGAAAATTCGAAGGAAACATTTCTCACCGCGCAGTCCATCAAGAAGGAAATCGGGAAAAAGCCGGAGGAATTTCGCGACAGAAAATTGACCGACCTAATCAGCGCGCAGGTCTCGCGGGTCGTGCTGAAGACCGCCGCCGGTGAGATGGAGTTGCAGAAAAAAGGCGATCATTGGGAAATCATGAAGCCGTTGCGCGCGCGCGGCGACGATCAAAAGATCGGCGACCTGATCGCTCAGGTCACGACCGCGCACATTCAACAATTCGTGGCCGACGATCGCGGTGATCTGCATCCGTACGGCCTGGCCGAGCCGCGAGGATCGATCACGCTCTTCACTCAGGGCGACAAGCAAGGTCAGATGCTCCAGATCGGCGCCGTACCGGAAAAAGAAAAGGACCAGATCTACGTCCGCTTCTCGTCGCGCGCTTTTGTTTACACGCTCCCGAAAAAAACCGAAGAGATTCTCAATACCAGGCCGAATGATGTGCGCGACCGGCATCTTGTTCGCATCGACACGAACATTCTCGACCGGATGGCGATCGATGCGCCGGGCAAAGGCAAGACGGTGCTGGCGCGCAAAGGAGAAAACTGGACCATCGCCAGTCGCAATAACGCGCCGGCAAATTCCAGCGAGGTGCACCGCCTGATCGACACATTACAAGGCGAACAAGTAACCAAATTTATGGAAGACGTCGCCTCCGATTTGCCGAAGTACGGGCTGGATAAGCCGCAGTTGCAGTTGACTTTCAGTTCATTTGCATCCGAGAACACGGCCGAAACCAAAGCGGGCGAGCGTCCTTTCGCGACGATCGCGTTTGGAAAAGTGGATGGCGAAAACGTCTACGCGCGTCTCGGCGACGAGCCGTTTATTGTGACGGTACGGCGCGGATTACTCGATCAAATCTTCACCGACCCATTACAGTGGCAGGAGCTCGCCATCTTCAAATCCAAGCCGGAACAAATCCACAGTTTTAGCGTGGTGACTGATAAAGAATTGTCGCTCGTGCGCGGGGCAAACAATCAGTGGACCTGGCAAAAAGGCAGCGGTGCGATCGATCAGGTAAATGCACAGTCGCTGCTCAATACACTGTCGATGTTGCACGCGGTGCGCTGGGTGGGCGCGACCACGCCGTCACATGCATTCGAGAAGCCGCAGCTCGTTGCCACTTTCACGACTTCACCCGACGATAAAGCTTTGCACAAATTGACAGTCGGAGGAGCAGCCGGTGACGGGATGTGGTTTGCGCGCGCGGATGAGCATGAAGGCACATTTGTCCTCAGCACTCCGGATTTGAACGCACTCAAGCTGCCGCTCGTCAGTCAATCGTCTCCGTCGCCGTCATCGATTCCATCAGTTGTAACATCACCCGGCGCCACGCCCAGTCCGAAAAGGTAGGGACGCACCTCCGGGGCGTCCCACTATTTTCAAAAAAACCGGTTCGACGGATCGCTTCAGAGAGCCGTCCCTACTTTTCCGCCGTAAAAATTGTGACGATGCCGCCAGTGAGAGGTTCGATGAACACGGCGCAGAAGCCGTTCGCTTCGAGTAAGCGACGCATTGCATCGTCGCTCGCAAATTTCTCAATTGAATCGCCAAGATAATGGTAGGCGGTTTTTTTTCGGGTGAGAAAAGATCCGAGAAAAGGGAGACAGCGATGCAAATAGAAACGATAAACCGCGCGCAAGATCGACAATCGCGGCAACGAAAACTCGAGGATTAGCAAGTGACCGCTTGTCTGGAGAACACGCGACATTTCACGCAGCGCAGCATCCCAGTCCTCCATGTTCCGTAAACCGAACGCGACGGTAAGGCAATCAAACGAAGCATCCGCGAACGGCAACCGCATCGCATCGGCCACGATGGTTTTGCGCAATCCTTTTCGGCGCGCAATCGCCAGCATATCTTCCGAAAAATCGATGCCGACGATTTCCGCGTCAGGCGATTTTTTCGTAATGGCGAGCGCGAGATCGCCCGTGCCGGTGGCAAGATCGACAATCTTATTTGGGCCCCAGTGCGCGACGATCTCAGCGGCGCGTTTTCGCCAATAAAAATCAAAACCGCAACTTAAGATGTGATTGGCAAGATCGTATCGCGCCGCGATCGAGCCGAACATCTGACGGACAGCGGTGGAATCATGTGGGTTTTGTTCAAGCGAACTCAACGTCCGGTGTTCGCTCACGATCCGCTCTTTCGCAAGTCGCTGGGTTTGAAATGGGGCGATTAGGTCGGTTGTGGCCAACGCGCAGCGAGGGCAACTGAGACGGTGAGACTGGAGAACGGCGCGACGTGCATCAAGAGTCGACTGACGAAGAAACCGAGATGCCTGAGGTAGTCCGGCCAGTTACTGAACGCGGCGGTATCACTCCATCTTAGGAAGTGGTTAAAGCAATCCGAACCTGAGATCGCGAACAGGCGCAAGACGAACAGCTTTCATCAGTTCCACATTTAACAAGCAAGAAATCGGCCCGTAGCCATGATGAACATAGCCGTCTAGGTTTGGTCGGCGTCGACATCCAAGCTCCAATACTCAAAAAGTTGTTTGCTATCCCGTTCAACACCAGCTATGAGACGGCGTATGGACTTATCTCTTAGATCTTTGGAACAAGCCGTGTCGATGCGGCGGCAAATCGATAGTCTGGAAAGACGCCTTGCTTCTCTTTTGGGCAGTACTTCAACCAGTTCAACGTCTAGCACTGGCAGACGCCGAATGTCTGCGGCGACCCGCGCCAAGTTAGCCGCGGCCGCCCGAGCACGCTGGGCCAGACAGAAAGGCAGCAAACAAGCCGGACGCAGTACTGCTCGCAGGAAAAAAGGCGGAATCACCGCTGCTGGACGGAAGAAGCTTTCGCAATTAATGAAAGCTCGATGGGCGGCCAGGAGAAAAGCTACTGGGAAGTCGAAATAGTTGAATAGTCGAAGTGCTCGCGAGAGGACTCGAACCTCCACGGGTTGCCCCATACGGTCCTGAGCCGTACGCGTCTGCCGATTCCGCCACGCGAGCAATAAGCAGCGGCTCCTAAATTGCGCACGTGCGGGAGAGCCGCAAGGCTAAACGCACGATGTCGATCTTGTGATCGATCAGCCCCGGCACTTCTTGCGTACGCGAACTTCCAGTTGATGGGCCTTGCGGACCTTGCCGAGCGAACGGAGCAAGTCGGCGTAGTTCGCCGCGACAATTTCGTAATCCTTGGGCGGCTTTTCGGTAGCTTCTTCCCAGCTCTTCAATGAGGCGCGATAAAGTTCCGCCGCCTTCGGATAATCGCCGCGCGAGTGATACACGACCGCAAGGTTGCATTTTGATTGCGCGATGTCCGGATGAGTTGGGGGATGCACCTTTTCCCGAATGGCCAGGGCGCGAAGATGTATTTTTTCCGCCTCGGCGTAGCGACGCTCATTCGTGTAAAAGACGGCCAGATTATTGAGCACTGAGGCTACATCCGCGTGGGCTGGGCCGAGCTGCTTCTCATAAATCTGCAGCGCATGCAAATAATACGGTTCTGCAGCCTTTTGGCGTCCTGATTTTCGGAAAATGAGAGCAACATTGTTCAACATGGTCCCGAGGTCCGAGTAGGGCAGATCTTCCAACTGGGTGCCGGCTGCAATTGCTTTCTCGTAAAAACGGATGGCTTCTTCGGACTGGCCAAGGTTATCGCACAAAAAGGCAAGTCGACGCGCGGAGCGAAAAAGAGCACGTTGGTCGGGCGGTTTTGCTTTGTCGAGGATCGCATGCGCTTTGAGAAGATGTGCCTTTGCGGCGGCGCGATCGCCGCACTGGTCGAGAAGCTGCCCGAGCTTTTCATAACTGAGTGCGAGTGAACTCTCGTCCTCAGCAAAGGTGCGTTTAGCAAGATCGAGAACCGTTTCGGCGACGCGGATCGCTTCCGGCAGCCGATTGCCGGCACGCAGGGTGTCCAGCTTGTCGTTAAGAATCGACCAAAGCTTTTCCTCACCCTTCATTGCAGGTCACCAACCTTCGCTCAACTGGCTGACCAGGCGTGTGGCAAGATCTTCCGAGGCAAGCGGCAGCGCTTGCCTTTCGTCGGTCGTCACGTCCGTACCGACAAAAAAACTGGTCGTTCCGATGGCTTCACTCGCCCCTGAGATCGGCTTCCCGTCCCGTCCGACCAAACTGTATTTCACGTGCACGGCCAGAGTAAATTCAGCCGTTGCCAGCACGTTCTCGATTACCGAACGCGCAGGAGAACGATCGATGCGCATGATTTCAGCCTTTAAGGTGGCATCCGCATTTTCGCCACCAACGATCTGGAATGTCCCGTCTTGTTGAAACTGCTTGATGACCGTGTTCGTCACCAGGACTTCGATACGAGGGACGAGAGTCCGGTTCGTGAAAGTGGGAACAGCGAGCGTGTGAACGTCGCGGAGATAATATGGTTTGACTGGCCCGATGTGATAGCCGAGGCAACCGGTTAAGCACAAAGAGCCAAGAGCTACCGCGAATATAGCTTTCACGGCGCGGGTGAGGCGGTCGCTTCGGGAGAAGCCGATGCTTTTGGAGCCGAAGATCTCTCCGGTGTTTCACCCTCTGCCGGTACGCCTGTAGGCTCGGGAGCAGTTGTGGTGTCGGGCGCAAGGGAAGCCGGCGGCGGCAGTGATAAATCCGTCTCGGGTGACGGCAACGGCATACCGCTATTCGGCGCGTTGCGCATGGTCGACTCACTTTTCGCCGTTTGCCCTTCATGTGCGCCCGCCTTTTTCTTTTCAGCCTCGGCCGCCGCAAACGCTGACTGCAGTGCTGCATCGCCCAGCTTCACACGCAATTGGTCAATCCTTTTCTTTGCCCGCTCACTTTCCGTCGAACCCGGCTCCTGACGGATGACTTCATTATAATAGATAACCGCGGCGCGATAATTTTTCTGCTTGTCATAAAACTTCGCGACCTGATATGAGCTCGCCGTCTGCTTGCGCTCCAGCATTTGCAGATTCGACCGCGCCTGCGCGGTTTTCTCGCTGTTTGGATAGCGGAAAAGAAAATCCTGAAAGGCCGTTCTGGCATTGGTGGTGGCGGCTAAATCTTTCGTCCCGGCGCGCGCCGCCGTAAACCAGATGTAACCGATCTGATATTGTGCGTCGGCCGCGACCGGTTCTTTCGGAAACTTGGTGACCACGGCCTGGTACGCCTCGATGGCCGCTTCATTCGCACCTTGCTTCTCTCGTGCCAGTCCAATGTCAAACTGCGCCCGCGCCGTGTACTTTCCGTACGGCGCCGTCCGGACAACGGCCGCGAAAATCTCCGCCGCTCGATCCATCGACGATCCAAATGGAATGCCGAGAAGCTTCAATTTCTTGCCGGCGAGATAGATCTCACCGATCCGAAATTGCGCTTCGATTGCTTCGTCGAAGTGGGGGCTGCTCGGATATTGTTCCACCACCGAGCGAAACAACTGCGCCGCCGCGATAAGATCGTGCCGTTGTTCCAGCAACTCCGCCGCGCGAAAAACCGCTCCCGGCGCAAGCGCATCCTTGGGATGGCGTCGCACCAGGGATTTGTAGGCCCCAATCGCTCGTTTCAGGTTCCCCTCTTTTTCCGCGGTCTGCCCGATGTGAAAAAGTTCCTCCGCATTGCCATTCATCTCTTCCTCGCCCGGCGCCACGTACTTGGCTTTTTCACCCGGCTTAAAGATCACCGAAGCGGAGCTCAGTTCGGGAAAAGTAAGACCGGCGATGACGACGAAAAAAAGCGTGCGAATTCGGAAATCCATGGGACTGGCAGGGTAGTTAAGTTATCGGCTCCGTCAAGTTGGCCGGCCGCGCGAGCTCACCGATGACTATTGTTAGATCGACATCTTGTTACGTCGAAATCTTTTCGCGCCGCGCGATTTCGACTATCGTTTCGCTTCTTGAACCTGACCGATCAGCAGAAAATTCGCATCGGTGCGTGCGCGTGGAGTTTCGATGAGTGGCGTGGGGCCTTTTATCCACCGGATTTGCCAGAATCCCACTGGCTTGGATTTTACGCGCGCTACTTTCCCGCCGTTGAGGTCGATTCCACGTTTTACAGCGCTCCAGCGGAAAATACCGTGCGCCGCTGGATCGAGACGACGCCCGCCGCATTTCGTTTTGCCTGCAAACTTCCCCGCGAAATCACGCACGCCTGCCGGCTGCGAAATTGCAGCGCCGAGTTAAATTCTTTCCTTCGCGCCATCGAGCCACTCGCACCCAAGTTACAGGTCATTCTCATTCAGCTGCCGCCTTCATTTGCGCCGAAAGACGGCCGGCCCGCTCTGCGCAATTTCCTGATGCAATTACCGCGCGATTTTCGTTTCGCCATCGAGTTCCGCCACGCCGGATGGCATCGGCCGCAAATCATTCGCCTTTTGGAAAAGCATCGCATTTGCTGGGTCTGGGCCGACACCAGCGCGCTCAACGAAAGAAATCTGCCGCCTTTCGAATTCCTGCCGCGCACAACCGATTTTCTCTATCTGCGGCTTCTCGGCGATTATACGACCAAGTACGATCGCGACGGCTTATTTGTTCATCGATACGATAAACTTCTTTGGAAACGCGAAGCCGCTCTGGAAAGCTGGTCGCTCAAAATCGAGCGCCATCTGGCCGAGGTTCGCAACGTTTGGACCTTTGTCAGTAATCACTTCGAAGGATTCGCGCCCGAAACTGCGCAGCGTCTTGCCCAGCGCCTCGGCTTCCAATTGCTCCTGCCTTCAGAATCCGAAAAAACGTTGTCGGAGCAAAATCGATCGCAGCTCGATTTATTCACGGAGCCGAGCACTTAACCGCCAATGTCGATCTTTCGGCAGGGCGACGGCAGAGCCGTCGAATTTGGTCGGCTCGACAGAGTTTCGCCCTACCGAATCTCGCTTGCGCCGAAATAAGGCAAAAGTATTTCCGGCAAGCGAATCGAGCCGTCCTCCTGTTGCCCACTCTCAATCAACGCGGCAAACAATCTCGGCAGCGCCAAGCCCGACCCATTCAGCGTGTGGCAAAACCGGTTTTTTCCATCGCCATCTTTGTAGCGAAGATCCATCCGGCGCGCTTGGAAATCTTCGAAATTCGAACAACTCGAAACTTCGAGGTAACTATTCTGTCCCGGCGACCAGACCTCGATGTCGTAAGTCTTGGCGGAACCGAAACCCAAATCACCGGTGCACAGCTCGACGATGCGATAATGCAGACCGAGCAATTGCAAAACTCGCTCCGCGTCCGCCGCTAATGTCTCGAGCTCGTCATAAGATTTTTCTGCTGGCGTGATTTTCACCAGTTCCACTTTGTCGAATTGGTGTACGCGAATGATCCCCCTCGTTTGGTGACCGGCTGAGCCGGCCTCACGGCGAAAACAAGGTGTATAGGCGACGAATCTTTTTGGAAGATCGACAATCGCAAGAATTTCTCCGCGATAAAAATTTGTCACCGGCACCTCTGCCGTCGGTGCGAGAAAAAGCTGGTTCTCTTCGAGGCCATACATGTCGGGCTCGAATTTGGGCAATTGCGTCGTTCCGATCATGCAATCGCGCCGCACCAGAAACGGCGGGCTGACCTCGGCGTAACCATGCTCGCGCGTGTGCAGATCGAGCATAAAATTAATCAGCGACCGTTCCAGTTTCGCGCCCGCTCCGGTGAAACAGATGAATCCGCTGCCGCTCAATTTTGCGGCGCGTTCCAGATCGAAGAGCTTCAGCTTTTCCCCAAGTGCAACATGATCGAAAACCTCGCCGCCTGTCTTCGGCTTTTCGCCCCAACTGCGCACGATCCGATTCGCGCTCGGATCTTTTCCCTCGGGCACGTTTTCATGCGGCAAATTTGGAATTTCGAGCAACAAATTTTTCTGCTCTTCGCCGAACGTTGTCGCGCGCCGGTTAAGATCGACAATCGCTTCACCGATTTTCCGCACACGCATTTCAAGCTCTTCGGTCGCTTCACCACGGCCGCGTTTCGCGCCGATCTCTTTGCTCAACCGGTTTCGCTCCGCGTTGAGTTGCTGGAGTGCAGTCTCATTTTTTCGTCGCTCCGCATCAACTCGCAAAAGATTGTCGATCTTTATTTCCTCGGCTCCGCCGCGGGTGGTCAGCCGGCTTTTCACGAAATCGGGCTTTTCGCGAACGAGACGAATATCGAGCATGGCGCGAAGTGTAGAGGCCGCCGTCCTCGGCGGCAATAAGACTGTGGTAAGCAGGTTGCGAGCGATTGACCCAATCGCCTGCAAGCGGTTCGGTGAACCACCCCTGCCTACAAACATCGTGACAATCATTGGCGTGCGCCGATAATTTTCGCGTGGAAAAACTCAACCTTCTCGGCGTGGCGCTCGGCCTGGCTTGCCTCGCCGGAATTAATCTTTACCTCACGGTTTTCGCCACCGGCCTCGCCATTCATTTCCACTGGATCACGCTCTCGCCGGCGTATCAATCGCTCGAAGTGCTGGGCGATCCGGTCATCATCACGGTTGCGGGCGTGCTCTATTTCCTTGAGTTTCTCGCCGATAAAATCCCGTGGATCGACAGTGCTTGGGATGCGGTCCACACCGTGATTCGGCCCATCGGCGGCGCCTTACTCGCAATTCAGGTGCTCGGCCATCCGAGTCCGGCCCTCACGGTGCTCGTTGCCCTCCTCGCCGGCGGCACCAGCCTCGTCACACACACCGCGAAAGCAGCCACCCGTCTCGCCAGCAACACGTCACCGGAACCGTTTTCGAATATCGCCCTCAGTTTTGGTGAAGATCTCGCCGTGCTCGGCGGGCTGGCGCTGGTTCATTTCAATCCCTTGCTCGCATTGTCGATCTTTGCCGCCGCGATCGCAGCGTTTCTTTATTTCGCGCCGAAGATTCTGCGCGCAATGAAAGCGAAAATCTGGCTGGCGCTCAACAAACTGAACAGTCCCGCCAATCTGAATATGCCGGTAAAATTGCCGCTCATGTTACCCGCGCGGCTCGCATCAGTATTCAGCCGGCAAAATGTCCTCGGCGAAACAATCGCGTGGGCCGCGCCGTGCCTCAGCGGACGTGGCCGGCGCATTCCGCCGAATCTTTTCGGCGCGCTAGTCGCGACCAATGAAGAACCGCACAAGATTCTGTTCGTCGCGCGCAAAAACGGCCGACCTTTTGCTCAGACGATCGAGCTCGACGGTTCAATGGTTGCGCATCAGCCAAAATTTCTTTCGGAAAATCTCATCATTTTTCCGGCTGCCGGCAAAGGGCCGAAATACTTGTTCATCTTTCCGCGTCCTCGCGCGGCTGTTGTCGAGCAGATCGTGGAATATTTACGCGAGCGCCTGGGGCAGCGCGAACCTGCGGTCGGGGAAGCACACGTCGATCCAGCGGTGCCGGCCTAACGCTCTGTGTCATTCCGAGCGGATGTGCCAGTCCGGCTCGGACCGAGCAATCTCTTACTGTTAAAGATAAGAGCTGTCTCGACCCATTCGACTCCGCTCAGGGCAAGGCTTTGGCTCGAATACAGGAAATTGGCGGCGCAACTGTCGAATCGCCGACTCGAAACCGCCGCGACGCGCCTCTTTGGAAATGATCCGCGCCGCCCGCAATTTCTAAGAACCGTCGCGCATCAGCAAGGTCTGCTCCAGATTTACGAAGACTTTTGCATGCAAGACAATTCCGATTGCGCGCAATGCCCGTTTCTCAAGCGCCTGTTCTCCGATTTCGGCGATTGACACAACCGCCGCTACAACACCTAACCCTCCCACGAAACAACTATACGACCACGGCAAACCCGTGATAATCTTCGCGTCATGCAACGGCATTCAGAGGAACGCGCCTTCACTCTCATCGAGCTGCTGGTGGTCATCGCCATTATTATTATTTTGGCCGGTCTTCTTTTTCCTGCTTTCAGCGGAGTCCAGGAGCAGGCGAGGCGAACACAGGCGAAAAACGACCTCACGCAAATCGTCACCGCCGTGAACGCGTTCTACACAGAATATGGAAAGTATCCTCTAGTTACGGCCGACACGATCTACGGACCCGCAGGCACTCCAAATAATGCGTTATTCAATGAGTTGCGGGCAACACCCGCCCAGACTCAGAATCCGCGCCTTATAGTCTTCATTTCCCCACCCGACGTCAAGGATCCGGCGAACCCGCGATCGGGAATCGCTACCCAGGCCACGACGATTAACGGGATTTCAGTCGCGATCGGCGACTTTGTAGATCCTTGGGGAACACCGTACAATGTCGCAATTGACGGCAATTACGACAATCAAATTGCGAATCCGTACCCTGACGGCAGCGCGGGCGGCAGCGCCACAGCGACTCCAGCCTACGCGCTGAGCATCGGTGTGATCGCATGGTCATTTGGAAAAGATCAGACAATAGGAACCAAGACGCCCGCGAGTGCGTCTTTCACAAATTCCGACGACGTAATTTCGTGGCAGTGAGTGTTCGCCGCTTGCAAATCGCAAATCGGCAATCGAAAATCGAAAATTCGTCGGCGGGTGTAGTTCAATGGTAGAACGGCAGCTTCCCAAGCTGCACACGGGGGTTCGATTCCCCTCACCCGCTCATTTTCTCCATTTTCATAGGGAAAACGAGCGACCAATGAAGGTAAGACATTGCTGGTAAGACAGGAAAGTAAGACAAAAAGGGCTAGTTTTCCGCCGTTGTTCGCCCAGGTTTATCGGAGAAAGAAAGCCGCTTGCGTCAAGAATCGCCGCAGTTATGTTCATGTGAACATCCTGCGGTATTATGTCTAAACGCCGGCCAAAGTTCAGCGCAAAGGGCATTCCCATGGTGGGAACCGTCCCTTGTGCATCAAACCCAAGAACCGTGAACGCCGACGAAACCGCAGATCAAGAGCGCACCCAATGCAAGACAATCTTGAAATGCCCGACCTGTCATAGCCATCGCGCCATCTTTCTCAACACCAAACCCCCACGCGCTCGGTTCGTCGTCGCATCCAAGCAGAGTTCTGCCGTGACGAGCGCTTCATCAAGGCGCGCAGAGTGAATCCAAAGAACTTCTTTGCCGAGCTGAAACGGCGGAATGATTTTCTCGTGGATTATCTCTTTGCCTGCTAGAACAGGGCTGAAGCGATGGTTGAGAAGGCGCCAGCTGAGACGGAGTTCGAGATCGGGCATGTCTTGTTCATTGATCTCGTTGGCTATTCCAAGCGATTGATCGACGAGCAAAAGGAGTTGCTCAACAAGCTCAACAGCATTGTTTGCGAAACGGAAGTGGTGCGCACCGCCGAAGCGGCTGGCAAGTTAGTCCGCATTCCAACCGGCGACGGCATGGCACTTGTCTTTCGTACTTCGTCGGAAGCTCCGGCGCGCTGTGCACTCGAGATTAGTAAAGCGTTGCGAGAAGAGCCGGAACTGCAACTGCGCATGGGGATCCACAGCGGACCGGTGAGCGAAGTTAGAGATGTCAACGAGCGAGCAAACATCGCGGGCGCGGGAATCAACATTGCGCAGCGAGTGATGGATTGCGGCGACGCAGGTCACATCCTTCTTTCGCGCCACGTCGCGGAAGATCTTGAGCACTACCCGCGCTGGCAGCCCTATTTGCACGAGCTTGGGGAGTGCGAGGTGAAACACGGTGTCCGCATTCACGCGGTGAATTTCTACACCGACGACGTGGGCAACCCGGAAGTGCCGGAGAAATTCAAAGCTGTAGGGGCAGCCACGGTGAAAGCGCCACCGAAGTCCCCTATTCCGAAATGGGCAGCCATCTTGATCGTTATAGCCATTGCTATCGGCGGTTTTCTTTTCTGGCAACGACAGAAACCGAGACCATCCGCGTTTGCATCTTCAATTCCGGAGAAATCGATCGCGGTTCTGCCGTTCGATAACCTCAGCCATGATCAGGACAACGCTTTTTTCGCCGAGGGCGTGCAAGACGAAATTCTCACCCGCCTAGCCAAAGTAGCGGACTTGAAGGTCATCTCCCGGACATCGACCCAGCGCTTTAAGAGCGCGCCGGAAAATTTGCCCGATATCGCAAAGAAATTGGGCGTCATGAATATTTTGGAAGGCAGTGTTCAGAAGTCCAACGATCAGGTGCGCGTTAACGTGCAGTTGATCAACGCCCTGACCGACGCGCATCTTTGGGCCGATATCTACGATCGCAAGTTGACCGACATCTTCGCAGTGGAGAGCGACATTGCGAAAACGATTGCCGAAACGTTGCAGGCGAAGCTCACTGGCTCTGAGAAACAGAGGATGGCGTCGCAGCCAACGACCGACACGACGGCATACGAGCTTTACCACAGAGGCAGATCGCTTTGGGAGCGGCGTTCCGGGGACAACATTCCGAAAGCGATCGCTTTTTACGAGCAGGCGGTCGCGCGCGATCCGAATTATGCATTAGCCTACGCTGGTCTGGCCGACGCCTACGCGCTGCTTCCTTTTTATACGCCGACCTCCCAGCGCGCTGCATCCCCAAAAGCGAAAGAAGCGGCGCTCAAAGCTCTCCGACTCGATCCTAATCTGGCCGAAGCACACGCCGCGCTGGGTAAGGTGTTGTACTTTAACGAAATCGATCTTGCTGGATCGATTCGTGAGTACCAGCGGGCGATCGAGCTGAAGCCAAACTACGCCACCGCACATCATTGGTTGGGCAACGACTCCCTGCTGGGCCTCGGGCGATTCGAGGAAGCCATTGCCGAGGGGAAGCGAGCTGTGGAGCTGGATCCTCTCTCC
>CATPAW010000138.1 GCA_955652255.1 uncultured Chthoniobacterales bacterium
AATTGTCGATCTTGCCCGTCATCAATCGGCTTTGCGGTTTAGCGTCGCCGACGAGGAAGTAGGTGAGGGGAATCTTCCACTGCAGCGCGGGCGCTTTCGGAAAATGAATTGTGAATCGCTCCTGCGTAAGTGAAATTTTTTCGCCGGCGCGTTTCACTTTGACCACCGGAAATCCCGGCTGCTCCGTCCACGCCGCTGCGATTTCGTCGACGGGTTTGCCGGAAGCGTCGCTTAACGCATTCCACAAATCCGCCGTAGTCGAGTTCGAGTATTTGTGCGCGGCCATGTAGCGCCGGATGCCGTCACGAAAAGCATTTTCGCCGAGAAAACTCTCGAGCATGAGCAGAATCGCCTGGCCTTTGCGGTAGGTGATGTCGTCGAAGGCGCTGTTGGCCTCCGCCTCGTTCGCGATCGGTTGCTGGATCGCGTGAGTTGTCGATCTGGCATCGCCTTCCATCTCTAATTCCCTGGAGATGCCGGTGCGCCGTGTCGGATCGCGCGGAATAACGTTCTCCAACCAGACTTCCCATTGCGGATTGAAACGGGCGGTGCATTTCGTTCCCATCCACGAGGCAAAACCTTCGTTGAGCCAGAGATTGTCCCACCACGCCATGGTCACGAGATCGCCAAACCACATGTGCGCAGTCTCGTGCGCAATCACTTCGTAAATGCGCTGCTGCGTTACGGCGGAGGATTTCTCGGGATCGAAAAGCAATGCTGATTCGTAGTAAGTAATGCCGCCCCAGTTTTCCATCGCGCCGCCGAATCCGCCGGGAATGGCGATTTGATCGAGCTTGGGCAGCGGATACGGAACGCCGAAGTAGTCGTTGAAATATTCGAGAATCTGCGCCGTGCTTTCGAGCGCGTAACGCCCCCACTCGGCCTTGCCCTTTGTAGTGATGACGCGAATCTGCGTGCCGGCCGCTTTCGTTTCGATCAAATCCAGCTCGCCGGCGACGAAAACATTCAGGTAACTCGCCATCGGCGGCGTTGGTGCGAAGCGCACTTCTCTCCCATTGTCGATTTTGCGCTCGCTTTCGACCGGCATGTTCGAAACGGCGAGCCAGTTTTCCGGAACGACAGCGGTCAGCTGAAATCGCGCGCGAAAACTGGGTTCGTCCCAACACGGGAAAAAGCTCCGCGCATCCGTCGCCTCGAACTGGGTGCCGAGCGCAATCTTTTTCGCGCCCGTACCCTCCTCTTGATAGCGCATGTAGAAAAGCCCGCGTCCTCGCTGGTTGATTTTGCCGGAAAAACCAAGCGCGAGCATGTGCGGTCCCGCCAGAAGCTGCGATGGAAGTGCGATCGTGAGCAGTTCGTTTTTATTGTCGATCTTGATCGCGCCTTTCGGAATCGGTTTGTCATCGATCGAGGCATTCGCAATTTCGATTTCAAGCGCATTGAGCGTCAGCTCGCGCACGGGACTGCGCACATCGAGCTTCACCGTTTCTGTTCCGGTGAAGGTGAACTTGTCGATGTTGGGAACGATTCGAATGGAATACTCAAGCGGGACAACCTGCTTCGGCAGTTTTCCAGGAGTGCTTTCGAAGTTGAATGGTTTTTCGGCGTTCAATTCAGCTCCAAAAATAAATGAAATCGCCAGAAGGAAAAGAAGGCGCATCTCCGCCACTAAACCGCACGCGGTCGAATTTGCACCTGGAAATGGTAGGGGTGGACCGCTGGGCCGTCCGTGAGGTTGTCGGCCCGCCCGGCCGTCGCGCCCTACCTATTGAACGACCAACACGAGCAGCAATTGCCCGCCGCCTACCTGCGGACCTTTGATCACGAGCGGGCTGCGCTTGTTCAGCTTTGTGTCCATCTCGAGCAAAAGCTCCCGTTCCTTGAAAAGTTTCAGGTTTAAAACGTAGCCGGTTTCGGTCTCTCCCCGCGCATCAACGTGCAGGGCGAAATATTTGCTGGAAGCAAGCCAGTCTTCTTCGCCGGTTTTGAGGGTTTTGCGGGACTGGCCGATGACCTGGAATTGATTGTAGCCAAAAAGTTCTTTCAGCGTTTCTTCGATGCGCGTTAGTTCGGCCGGAATGGGCGCCGGCTGAGGAACGTTCTCAGCCATGACTAGGCCGCTCCAAACGGTGTCGGCGGCGTTTGTCGAATCAACCGGGCTTATCGCCAGCGCGAGCAAGGCGGTGACGACGAAAGCGCAATTTCGCATGAACCATTATTTTGCTGCGTAATCGGCAGGCAAGGACTGCAATCCCTCGACCCACAGCACGGTGACCTTGTCTTCTTTCGTCTCGAACATGGAGATCGTTGCATTCGGGCTGACCGCGGGATCGACGCGCGCATTCAGGATCTGCGTGAGATACTGCGATTGTTCGCCCGGATTCCTGTCACGCAGGACGAAGGCGGCGCAGATTACAAAAGCCGCGAGCGAGGCCGCGCCGGACCAAGCCAACCGCCGCACCGTCCACCATGTCGATCTTTCACCATGTCGATCTTGCGACGCGGTCTCTCGTCCGATCCGCTCCCGCAATTGATGACTAAAAAATTCTTCATTGCTCATCGTCTGCGCGCCGAGTTGTTCCTTCAGTAGCGCGCCGAGTTTTTGCGCATCGTGCTTTTCCGCTTCGGCGGCGGCTTTGTCCGGCAGAGACGCTTCGAAGTTGACAAGTTCCTTGCCGCTCAACTGGCCGTCGAGCCAGGCTGTCCACTTTTGCTCAAATGTTTTCATAAACGTCTCGCAATAAATTTTGCAGTTTCTTGCGCGCGTAAAAAAGGCGCGACATCACCGTGCCGATGGAACAGCCCAGCGTCTCGGCGATTTCGTGGTATTGCATGTCTTCAATTTCCTTCATCAAAATGACGGCGCGATGTTCGGGGGAAAGCTGGCCGATAGCATTGTCGATCTTCGCGCGAATTTCGTTTCGCTCCATGCGTTCGTGCGGTAACGGTTCCGCTTTCGGCACCGTCCTGGACGCGGGATCGATTTCTTTCAACTGAATGGAATCGTCAAACTCTGAGCCCGCCCCTTTGATTTGTTTTTTGCGCAGCCAATCGATCGTCACGTTCATGACGATGCGATAAACCCAGGTGTAAAAAGAGGAATGACGGCGGAAGCGCTTGATCGATTTCCAAGCTTTGACAAAGCTCTCCTGTGCCAGGTCCCAGGCGTCCTGTTCGTTATGGACCATATTATAGATCATGGCGAATACGCGTGTTCGGTAGCGGCTCACGAGCTCGTCGAAGGCTTCGGCCTGGCCGGCCTGACATCGCTTGACCAGTTCCAGGTCCGATACATCGACTTGAGCCAGAGTCGCTTCCGTTTCCATAATTCGACGGGAGCCGGAGCTATTTCATTCAACAGCCTTTAACGGCTGTCGAAACGGCGTCGCCACTCGCCGCGATATTCACCCATCAGACTGATGATGCCGTCGCGGACCTGGAAGAGTCGTTTTTGCAAAACCGAATGCTGAGCCGCCGTGATTAGTTTCTCGTAGAGAAGCTGGGCGGCCGCGTCCATCGATATCGTGATCGCTTTCAATGCCCGCTTCAGATAAGCAATGGTCATCCCGATTTCATCGACATCGTCATCGCTCAGGGCCGCGGCGAGTTTCGCGCTGGCCAGTGCGGAATGAGTGGCCAGTTTAACGGCGGCAGGTTCGTTTTGAAGCATCGCGTCTTCATCGAAAAGTTGATCGATCCAAACCGTGAGCGCGAACGCTGCCCTATACAGATTATGGTACTCAAAAGTTTCCGGCGGCGGCGGCGTTCGTCTTTGCTCTTCGTCGCTCGATGATTCGTCGTCGCTTGAGCGCCAATCCTCGTTCACGAGTGCGTCCACTTCTGCGTCCCAGCCCTTATCATCGAGCAACTGCGACCAGCCCATTTCCCGCGCGATGATCTCGTCCCGCTGCGGATCATCAATGTACTTTTCCAACAGCTCCATGTATTTCTCCGTCTTTTGGTCCTGCTGCTGGAGAAAACGCTCCCAGTCGTACTCATCCCAGACTCTTTCCGGTTCGCGATCGTAACTGGGCATGATGTTGACTAAACGCCAGCTTCTGTGTGCGCGCAAAAGGTTTTGCAGTGGCGGCAGATCGTTTCGTGGCTCACGACCACGGTCGTTTTTGACCGACTCGTAGATGTCCGCGTAAGTTGCCGCGATCCACCCAATCGATCTCATGGCTGACGAAGATAAGGACGAGCAATTTTACCGCGATACAGAGAGCATCGCCTTCCCGAAACTCGACGATTACCAACTCGCGGTGCTGGAGCCGCTGGGAAAGCGGCGCACGCTGCAGAGTGGCGAGTTCGTCTTCAAGGCAGGGCAGCGCGATCTCGGGCTAACGGTTATTCTGCGTGGCGAAATCGAAGTTTTTGAAGCACGCGAAGGCACGGAACAAATTCTCGCCACAGGGGGAGAGCGCGATTTCATCGGCGACGTCGCAATGCTCCAGGGCACCTCCGCGTTGGCCAGTGCGCGCGTGAAGTCGGAAGAGTCCGAAATTCTGGAAGTTCCGGCGGTCGAAATCCGCCGCGCGCTCGCCGAGCTCCCCGGTGTGGGCGAGCCCATTGTGAACGCTCTCATCATGCGCCGCCGGCGGCTCCGCCGCGACCACGAGTTCGCCGGGCTCCGCGTCATCGCGTTGCGTGACACGCGCGAGGGCCATCAGCTCCACGATTTTCTCGACAAGAATCACATCCCGCATCGGCTGATCGAATTCGAGAGCGAGCAAGGGAAGGCACTCGGCAAGCGGCTGCACTTGACGACTCGCGATTTGCCCGCGCTTATCACCGCGACTGGCGCTCCGCTGCGCCGGCCATCGCTGCGCGAAGTTGCGCAAGTGGCTGGGTTGCTCCGTCCGCTCGTGCAAGAAGGCGAGAGCGAGATTCTGTGTGACCTAACTATCGTCGGCGCCGGTCCGGCGGGTCTTGCCGCAGCGGTCTACGCGGCGTCGGAGGGATTGAAAACGGTGGTCCTGGAAAGCTACGCGCCCGGAGGCCAGGCTGGCTCCTCTTCCTTGATCGAAAACTTTTTCGGCTTCCCCACCGGAATCAGCGGTGGAGATTTGACCTATCGCGCGCAGCTTCAGGCCTACCGATTCGGCGCGAAGTTTTCCACGCCGGCGCAGGCCCTTTCGCTCGACTACCACGATGGCGGAGAGTATCGCGCGAGCCTGCAAATCGAAGGTTGCCCTGCCACCCTGCGCGCGAAATGCGTCCTCATCGCGACAGGTGCAGATTACCGGCGCTTAGACGCAGAGAACCGCGAGCAGTTCGAAGGTTCGGGGGTTTATTATGCCGCGACTGCGCTCGAAGGTCAGCTCTGCCGCGGCGCGACCGTGATTGTCGCCGGCGGCGGCAATTCGGCCGGACAAGCCGCCATGTTCCTCTCCCAAGGCGCGGCGAAAGTATTGCTCGTCATCCGCGGCGACGATCTTTCGAAAAGCATGTCGAGCTATCTCTCGCGGCGCGTGGAGGCACGCGAAAACATCGAGCTCCTGCGCCACACCGAGATTCGAAAAATGACCGGCGGCAAAATGCTCCAAGCGGTCGAACTGGAAAATACGGAGACGCACGAGCGGCGCATCGTGAAAACTCCGGCGATTTTTTCCATGATCGGTGCAAATCCATGCACAAATTGGTTGCCGCCCCAAATCGAACGCGACGAAAAACGCTTCATCAAAACCGGACCCGCAGTCGCTCATGCACCGGCGTGGAAAGGGAGCGCGCGCCTGCCCGGCCCGCTCGAGACCAGCCTTCCCGGAATCTTCGCTGCGGGCGATGTGCGCTCCGGCTCGGTGAAACGTTGCGCCGCTGCTGTCGGCGAAGGCGGCATGGCGATCGCGGGCGTGCATGACGCCCTCGGCACTTTCGCGTGACCGTGGTTAAGCGGTGATCTGCCGCCGCTCTTCCCGATTGGTTTGCAATCGCAACTGACCGCAAGCTGCTTCGATGTCGTGACCTTTTTCGCGTCGCAACGTTGCCGCAATTCCGGCCGCGCGTAAGATCGACAAGAAGTTTTCCTGGCGATTACGTGATGGTCGCGACCACGGCAGGCCGTCCACCGTGTTGTAGGGAATTAAATTCACTTTCGCCGAGAGTCTTCGCGCGTGTTTTGCAAGCAGATGCGCTTGCTCGTCCGAATCGTTCACGCCGGCGATCAAAATGTATTCGAACGTCAGCCGCTGCTTTTTGCGCGAAGTGTAGTAATCGCAAGCTGAAAGCAACATGTCGATGTTGTAACGGCGATTGATTGGCATGATACGGTCGCGTACTTCGTCCGTCGCTCCGTGCAACGAAACAGCGAGGCGAACTTGCGTCGGTTCGTCGGCTAGTTTTCGAATTTGTGGCGCGAGTCCGCTGGTCGAAACCGTAATGTGCCGCGCGCCGATCCCGAGGCCCCATGGCGAATTGATGATCCGGATTGCGCGCGTCAAGTTCTCGAAGTTAGCGAACGGTTCACCCATTCCCATGAAAACGATATTGTCGATCTTTTCCCCGCTCGCGCGCTCGACCGCGATGATTTGATCGACAATTTCGTTCGCGCGCAGGTTTCTCGAAAATCCCTCCAGTCCGCTCGCGCAAAATTTGCACCCATAAGCGCAGCCCACTTGGGTCGAGATGCAAATCGTGCGCCGGTCCGATTTTTTACCGTAAAGAGCCGGTGAGGCCGGAATTAAAACCGACTCGATAAGATTGCCATCCGGCAGCCGAAACAAAAATTTCTGCGTCGAATCTTTCGACCCGAGCACGCGAACGATGTCGATCTTGTCGAACGAAAATTGCCGCGCAAGTTCTGCGCGCAAAGATTGCGGCAAGTCCGTCATCTCGTCGAAGGAGGTGACTCGCTGTTTGTGAAGCCAATCGGCGATCTGACCTGCGCGATATTTTGGCTCGCCCAGTTCGCCAAGCTTTTCTTGGAGCTCTTCGAGTCGCAAAGATTTTATGTCGATCTTACCGGCGCGCGTCACATTTCATTCTACAAGATTTGCGCTAGAGATAAACGCAAAGCTGGCTAAGGTCTGGTCACTGTGAAGCAATTCGGTTTTTGCGCGATTTCATTGCTTTTGTTTTTCACTGCCGGCTGCGCGTCGCAAGAGAGTTCCGACACATCCACAACCCAGACGGCGGTCCCCGGAGAAAAAGTTTCCGATGAAGGTCGTGTCGCACCCGGCACGGGCCCGAACGCGAGTGTGCGTTGGTAAATTTTTTCTTGATCGGTTAGGCTCTGACCGGACTATCTGCGCGATGCAGAAATCGCGCACGCCGCTGACAATTGGCTGGCAGGCGGTCAAGGCGAACATGCTTCCTGGATTCGTCCTGCAAGCGACCATGCTTTCGATCCTGCTGGCATATTATTTTTCGCCGAAGAGCGCCGCGCTGCTAAATCAACTGGCGGATTACAAACGCAATCATGAAGTCGCGTTCGTAATTATCGCGTCCGTGTGCGCCGGCGCACTCTTGCCGGAATTATTCGTCGTTTGCTTTTTTCAGCGCGTCCGTGTGCGCACGCAAAATTTTCGCGATTTGCTCTTTACCGCGCCGTTCTGGGCGATTGACGGCGTCCTTGTCGATCTTATGTACCGAACCTTGGCGATTTGGTTTGGAATGAAAGTCAGCGTGCCAGTCGTCGTCGCGAAAATTTGCGTCGATCAATTCGGTTACAATCCATTCTTTGCCGCGCCCTACGGCATTTGGGGCTACGCGTGGAAACATTGCGGCTATTCGTGGAGCAGACTTTGGCCGTTGCTGACGTGGAATTATTATCGGCAGCACGCCATCCCGGTGCTTATTGCGACGTGGGCGGTCTGGATTCCGCTCATGGCGATGATCTATTCGCTGCCGCTCGCTCTGCAATTCCCACTCTTTGCGCTCGCGCTCACGTTCTGGGTATTGCTCATGACTTACATGACAAACCGCTTCGCCGGGAAAATCGAAGCCGACGCGCCACTGGCGTCGTCAGTTGCAGATTTGTAGCGGTTAAGATTCTGTGAAATGCCGCAGCGCCTCGTGAACGCCGGCGCCGTGCTCTGATTTTGCGACGTAACCGCCGGCATTGCGTACGGCGTCTTTAACTTCAGCGATTGCGTTTGCCGGACACGCCGGCATGGCGGCAACTTTTCCATCCAACATCGAGATGTCGTTATGATGATCGCCGGCGGCGAAAATGTTTTCGCGCGGGATGTCGATTAAACGCGCGAGCTCGGCCAGCGCCGCGCCTTTGTGATAATCGGCGTGGCAGAAGCGCAGGTAAACGGTGTTGCGTTGATAATTGAACTTCGGCTGTTTCGTGCGCGCCCGCTGGATGAACTTCGTGATGCGGTTCATCTCTTCGTCATCCGCCGCGATCAAACCCTCCAGACCCTCAGAATGATAAATCAGGCGCGCTTTTGTCTTTTGATTTACAAAATCGACAACTTCCGCGAGCACAGATTGCGCCGAGTTGAAAAGTTCCGCATGCTCGCGTGCGCAACGTTCGTTCCAATCGCCGAAGGCCTCCCATTTTTCTCCATTTTCTCCCCGGCGAAACAGGTCGCGTTCGCTGGTAAGAATGAAATCGGGCCGCATCGGAAACGAGAAATCGGTGAGACCGGACTCAAGCAGGTCGACGGAGCGGCCGGTGTTGATCGCGAAGAGCACGCCATCGTTTTGCAAATCGCGGATCAGTTCCATGCAACGATCGTCGAGCACCGGCTCGCTCACGCGCGAGACAAGAGTGCCATCGAAATCGATGCTGAGGAGGCGGACTTTCATTGTCGATCTTACGATTGATTCGATTACGAGCCGGAGCAAGAGTAAGACAAGGGGAAGATGAAATCAGCTTACGAACTGGCGATGGAACGGCTGGCCAAGGCGTCGCCCACCCTTGTGCTCACGGATGAGCAAAAAACGCAGCTCGCGGAGATCGATTCAACTTACAAGGCGAAGATTGCCGAAAAAGAATTATTTCTAAAGGATCAAATCCAGAAAGCGGAGAAGGCGGGGAATTTCGAAGAGATCGAGAAGCTAGAGAAACAACTTGCTTCTGAAATCGCGCGTCTGCGGCAAGATTGCGAGGCGAAGAAAGAAAAGCTGCGCGCTGGCTTCGCGAAGTAATCGATCGGCGCGACGGGCCGTCGCGCGCTCCCATCTAAAACGTCGCTTGCGCGGTTTGCGGTTTTATTTCGCGATCGCGCCGCTTGGGCAGGTCCGGATCGAGGAAGCCGAGCATGTGCGCGCGACTAATCACGCGAACGCCTTCCTCTTTTTGCAGGTCGGCGATTTGCCGGTGGAAATCTTCCATCTTCGTCCAGTGCACCTTCGGACGAAAATGATGCTCGGCGTGGTAACCATTGTAGAAAAAGAGCCAGTTGTAGATCTTGCCGTAGCTGCTCACGCCCCACGCGACCGGTTTGTCAGGATTAGCGCCGTAATGCCGGTAATAACCATTCAGGTAACTGAAGCAGTGGCCGAGATAGAAAAACGGCAGGAAATAAAAAATGATGTAGCGCCAGTTAAAGAGAAACATCACGAAGAGCGCCGTTGCGAACGCCGCCAGCTCAATATTTCCCCACATCAATTCGCGCGCTCCGCGCTTGCGCAATTCTTTCCGGATCACGCCCACGTCGTCGCGAAAGAAACTAAGGAAGACGTAGCTCCAGGGGTCCTCCGGCTCGCCGTCGTGGCCGTGTTTGTAAATCGAAATCCAATCCACGGTGTCGCCATTTTCATCCGGCCGGTCGGCGTTGCCTTTGTGATGCTGCATGTGGACGGAGTCGTAGTAGGTCTGCGAAAAACAACACGCGACCGACTGGACGATTCCAAAAAGCCGATTGAGCAGGGGCGAGCGGAAGAATGGGTTGTGGATAAAGTTATGTCCGACGCCGTTGATATTCGCATTGACCATCAGTGAGTAAACGAAGCCGAGAATGAGCATCACCCACAGCGGCAGATGCGGGTAAAGGAGAAAAAGCGCGAAGAAATAAACGAGATGAAGCAGACTCGCCAGAACTGGAACTGCATCCCAACGCGTGTGCGCGAATAATTTCGAATTCGTCGTGGGACGTTCTACTCGGATGGCGTCGGCGTTTGTCATGAGTGGGATTGTCGATGGAAGATTTTGTCGGCCAGCGTTACTTTTCGAAGAATTTCCATTACTTGGCAAGTGCGCACTGCAACTTGTTCATTGAATTAGAAATCCTGGCACATTCTTCGTTTGCCAATTTTCATCCAGAGCGCCTAGTGTAGCACCCTTAGCGATGTTTGCCCTCCAGCCAGAATTGAAGGTCTTTAGCGGCTCGGCCAATCGCGAGCTGGCGGAGCGTATCTGCAAATACATCGGCGTTCCGCTTGGCCAGGCGACGATCAGCGCGTTCCCAGATACCGAGACTTACGTCAGAATCGAAGAAAATATTCGGGGCCACGATGTTTTCATTATTCAACCGACCTGCCCGCCGACCAACCAGCATTTGATGGAGCTGCTCATCATGGTGGATGCCGCGCGACGCGCCAGCGCCGATCGGATAACGGCGGTGATTCCGTTTTTTGGTTACGCTCGCCAGGACCGCAAAGACCAGCCGCGCGTGCCAATTACGGCCAAGCTCGTCGCGAATTTACTGGCCGCCAGCGGTGTCAACCGCGTCCTGACGATGGACCTCCATGCTCAGCAGGTGCAGGGCTTTTTCGACATCCCGGTCGATCACCTCTACTCGCTGCCGGTCTTGATCAAATATTTGCGACAGCGCCTGACCGGAAAAACGGTGGTGGTTTCGCCGGACCTTGGCGGACTCAAAATGGCATCCGCATATGCCCAGGCTTTGAGCGCGAATCTCGCGATTGTCGCCAAGGAACGTCGCAGCGCCACCCAAACCGAAGCCCTCTACCTGATTGGCGAAGTGGAAGATCGCGACGTATTGCTGGTAGACGATCTTACCGAGACCGCTGGCACGCTCACTTCGGCGGCGGAGCTTTTGAAAAAGCGTGGCGCACTGAGAATTTATGCCGGCGTTTCGCATGCCGTCCTCGCCGATGTTGCGATATCGCGTTTGCAAAAATCGAAAATCGAGGAATTAATAACCACCAACAGCACGCCTGTGCGTTCGGTGGACGGATTTAAAACCACCGTGCTCTGCGTCTCCGAGCTTCTGGGCGAGGGCATGAAGCGGATTCATAATGATGAATCCGTCTCATCGCTGTTCAACATCGACAACGAAACCAATGGCAAAACAAGTTAAACTGAAAGCCGAACAGCGGAGCGCCACGGGCCGATCCGCGGTGCGCAAATTGAAAGCGCGCGGCGTTGTCCCCGCGATCATTTACGGGGCAAAGGACAAACCGCAGCCGTTGCAGGTCTCTGCCCGCGACATCTACGCGATGTTGAGTCACGCCTCTGGTGAGAACATTCTCGTCGAGCTCGAAATCGCCGGCGAAAAGTCGAATCGCACCGCGCTCGTCCAGGAAATTCAACATTCACCGGTTGGCGGCGCTGTTTTGCATATCGATTTTCACGCTGTCTCGATGGATCAAGCCATTCAAACCGATGTGCCCCTTGAGCCGATCGGCGTCCCCGAGGGCGTGAAAACTTTCGGCGGCTTGCTCGAACAAAGTTTGCGTTCGCTGGCAATTGAATGTCTGCCGCGCGATTTGCCGGATCGGATCACTGTCGATGTATCCAAGCTTAACATCGGCGATTCGATTCACGTTCGCGACATTCAACTTCCGTCAGGAGTCGCCGCAAAAGTGCAGGCGGATCTCACCGCCTTTTCTGTCCTCGCGCCGGTGGTGGAAGAAGAACCGGTGGTTGCTGAGGCCGAAGCTGCGGCTGGGCCTGAAGTGATCAAGGAGAAGAAGGAAGAAGGCGAGGCCGCCGCCGCTGCGGGACCTGGAGCGAAAGAAGGAGCTCCAAAAGAAAAGGCAGCTGCTCCGAAAGAAAAGGAGCAGAAGAAGTAATCCATTTTGGGTTTTGGATTTTCGCTTTTGGATTGAGCGGATGTGGAAGAAAAAACTCCACAGATTCGCTTGATTGCAGGCTTGGGAAACCCCGGCCCGGAATACGCAGGCACGCGCCACAACGTCGGATTTCTCGTGGTCGATCGTCTGGCCGAACAATTTGGATCGACATGGGAAAGATCGACAAAGTGGGACGCTGTCGTAACGAAATGCGGCGAAGTGTTTTTGCTCAAGCCGATGAGCTTCATGAATCGAAGCGGTCATCCTCTTTTCGCGATCGCGCAATTTTACAAAATCGATCCCGCGGAAATTCTTGTCGTGCTCGATGATTTGGCCCTGCCGCTCGGCCGCCTTCGTTTACGGGAGGGTGGGGGCTCGGGCGGTCACAACGGTCTCGAATCGATCATTGTGCAATTCGGCACAGAAGAAATACCGCGATTGCGCATCGGTATCGGCGCCGTGCCCCGCGACGGCGGGGTCGATTATGTGCTCAGCCGGTTTTTTGAAGAGGAAAAGCCGCTCGTTAGATCGACAATCGATCACGCTGCGGAAGCGGTGAAATGCGCGATTGACAACGGCCTCGTTTCCGCGATGAACACTTTCAACAAAGCTGAAGAATTATGAAGAACCGTTATGAAGCCTTGCTCGTGCTCAATACGCAAGGCAAGGAAGAGACCGCCCACGACATCGTCGAGCGATTGGAATCCGAATTTAAAAAGGAAGGCGCCGAGGTTGAGCAGGTGCAAAAAATGGACAAACGCCAGTTTTCCTACGTCGCCGGTGCGCTCGACTCCGGGTTTTACGTCAATTTTGTCTTCCACGCCGACCCGCAACTGATCACGAAGTTGCGCTCGAAATTTGAGCTCGATCCCGAAGTCTATCGCCAGCATTACCAACGGCTGCGCGCGAAAGCGGAGAAAAAGGAGCGGGCGCCGAAAAAGTTGGCGAGAGACAAATAAATTCGCTATAACCGGCGCATGGCCAGTTTCAACAAAGTCATCCTGCTCGGAAATCTCACGCGCGATCCGGAGGTGCGTTACACGCCAAAAGGCAGCGCGGTTTGCGATCTCGGTCTGGCGGTCAATCGCCAATACACGCTCGACAGCGGCGAAAAACGCGAAGAGGTCACATATGTCGATGTTGTATTATGGGCGCGGCTGGCGGAGATCGCCGGCGAATATTTAAAAAAGGGCCGGCCAGTCTTCATCGAAGGCCGTCTGCAACTCGATACTTGGGACGACAAACAAAGCGGGCAAAAACGGAGTAAACTGCGCGTGATTGGCGAAACGATGCAATTGCTCGGCAGCCGCCCGCCTGGAACCGGCGCAGCTTCGGAGTCCGGTGAGCAAGATCGACAATCGCGTCCGAGCGCAAAATCGGCCGCACCGCCGCCAAAATCAGGCGCGCCGGCCGAGCCAGACGACGACGAGATTCCATTCTGATTTATCGGTAGGGCGAGACTCCGTCGAGCCGACTAATTTCGACGGCTCCGCAGAGCGTCGCCCTACCGAGTGAATAAGCGATGAACGCTACCGAAGCTTGCATCGCGCTTAACATGCTGCCGACTGTTGGGCCGGTGCGGTTGCGCAAGTTGCTGGAGGTTTTCAAAGATCCATCGCGCATACTGGCCGCGACGCGCAGCGAACTTCGCGTGGTCGAAGGGATTGGAAACGAAGTCGCCGACCAGATTTCAAATTGGGAATCGATTGTCGATCTTGCGGCGGAGCTAAAACGCGTCCGCGAGTTTGGGGCGAGCGTTATCACACAGGAATCGCCATCCTATCCAAAATCGCTGCGCGAAATTCACGCGCCGCCGATCGTAATTTACGTTTGGGGTAAACTGGAGGAGCGCGATCATCACGCCATTGGGATAATCGGTGCGCGGCGCACGACGCATTACGGCACGGAGTCGGCGAAAAAGCTGGCCTACCAACTCGCCTACGCGGGTTTGACAGTCATCAGCGGTCTGGCGCGCGGCATTGATACGGCCGCGCACCAGGGCGCGTTGGCGGCGAAAGGACGAACTATTGCAGTCATCGGCTCGGGTTTGTCGAAGCTTTATCCGCCCGAGAATCGCGGCTTGGCCGACAAGATTCGTGACGGAAATGGTGCAATCGTTTCGGAATTCTCCATGGAAATCGAACCGGATCGTCAAACTTTTCCGATGCGCAACCGGATTATCGCTGGTTGGAGTCATGGGATTCTCGTTGTCGAAGCTGGGCTGAACAGCGGCGCGTTGATCACCGCGTCACAGGCGCTCGAGCAAGGACGCTCGGTTTACGCTGTTCCCGGCCATATCAATGCGCCGAGCGCGATGGGATCGAATCGTCTTATTCAGCAAGGCGCGAAGCTCGTCATGGACGCGAGTGATGTTCTCGATGATCTGCAAATTCTTTTGCCCGAAACAAAGCCCTCTCCGGAAGCCGCGGCACGTCCCTTGCCGCCGCTTACGGAAGACGAGCGCCGCGTTTACGCAGCGATTGATCCGACCGAAACGCCCATCGATCAGATCGCCGTCAAATGCGATTTGCCAAGCGCGACCGTCTCTTCTACTCTCCTCCGCCTTGAGCTAAAGCGGCTGGTTAAACAGTTGCCTGGGAAATACTTTGTAAAATTGGGGTAAAGCTCACTTCGTTGGCAAAGTTGCAGGCGCGTAACGTGCTCCGACTTGCAAAACGTCCCCATCTGCGGTTCGATTGCACGCTTCATGTCCAAATCGCTGATCATTGCCGAAAAGCCGAGCGTGGCGAGCGACCTCGCTCGCGCCCTCGGTGGCTTCCATAAGGTCGACGACTATTTCGAGAACGAACGTCACATCATCTCCTCCGCGCTTGGTCATCTCGTCGAACTGGCCTTGCCGAGCGAGCTGGATGTAAATCGGGGGAAATGGAGTTTCGCCAATCTGCCCATTATTCCAGACGAATTTGAGCTTAAGCCGATCGAGAAAACAAAGGCGCGCTTCAACCTGCTCAAGCGTCTTATGCAGCGCAAAGATGTCGATTCACTGATCAATGCCTGCGACGCCGGGCGCGAAGGCGAACTCATTTTTCGTTATCTCCTCAAACTCGTTGGAGTGAAGAAACCGGTGCGCCGGCTCTGGTTGCAATCGATGACGGCGGAATCGATCCGCGCGGCCTTCGAACATTTGCGCTCGGGTGAGGAAATGATCCCGCTGGCCAAAGCGGCTGTCTGTCGATCGGAAAGCGATTGGCTTGTCGGAATCAACGGTACGCGGGCGATGACCGCATTCAATAATCGGACCGGCGGTTTTCAACTCACGCCGGTCGGCCGCGTGCAAACGCCGACGCTTGCGATTCTGGCCGAGCGCGAAGACAAGATTCACCATTTCAAACCGCGCACCTATTTCGAAGTGTTCGCCGATTTTGAAGTGAAAGCCGGTCAGTATCGTGGCCGCTGGTTTCGTGAAGATTTTACCAAAGACGGAGATGAAGACGCGCGCGCCGAACGAATCTGGGACGGCGCGATTGCCGAGGAGATTAAGAGTCGTTGTCTTGGAAAGACCGGCGTTGCGACGGAGGAACGCAAGCCGACGACGCAAGCGCCACCATTGCTTTACGATCTGACCAGTTTACAGCGCGAAGCGAACGCGCGCGGTTTCAGCGCCAAGCGCACTCTGCAAATTGCGCAGCAACTCTACGAGCGTTTCAAGGTGATCACTTATCCGCGAACCGATTCTCGGTATCTGCCGGAAGACTACATTCCGACCGTAAAATCGACGTTAAGCAGGGTCGACAATCACCACGCGCGCAAAGCGCTGGAAAACGGCTGGGTCAGGCCATCGAAGCGCATTTTTAACAACGCGAAAATTTCCGATCACTTCGCCATCATTCCCACCGGCACGGCACCGCATGGTCTCGATGAAGTGCAGCAAAAAATTTACGACATGATCGTGCGCCGCTTCATCAGCGTCTTTTATCCTGCGGCCCAATTTGAAGTCACTACGCGGATCACGCGAGTGGAGAAGGACGCGTTCAAGACCGAGGGGAAAATCATTAAAGATCCCGGCTGGCTTGCGGTTTATGGGCGGGAAGCCGCGAGCGAGGAAACGACTGGCCAATCTCTCGTGGCGATTTTGCCCAACGAACCGGCCAAAGTCCTCGATGTCGATGTAACGCAAAGCGAAACAAAACCGCCGGCGCGCTTTACTGAAGCAACACTCCTTTCCGCGATGGAAGGCGCGGGCAAGCTGGTGGAAGACGAGGAATTGCGCGAAGCCATGCGCGAGAAAGGCCTGGGCACGCCGGCGACGCGTTCAGCCATCATCGAGGGCTTGATTCACGACGGGTATGTGACGCGGGAGGGGCGCGATCTAATCGCCACGGCCAAAGGCATGGCGCTGATCACGCTTCTTCGCGGCATCGGCGTCGCCGAGCTTTGCTCGCCCGAAATGACCGGCGAATGGGAATCCAAACTCAAGCGCATGGCGAAAGGTGGAATGAAACGCAGGGAGTTCATGGCGCACATCAAAGAGTTCACGCGCGAAATTGTCGAGAAAGCGAAAAATTTCGAGGGCGACAGCGTGAGCGGCAATTTCGAAGTCTTGAATGTCAAATGTCCCAAGTGCGGCGAAGGACCTTTCGATGAAGATTACCGCACATTTAAATGTCGATCTTGCGGTTTGATTGTTTGGAAGACAATGGCCGGGCGATTGTTCGAGCGGGCGGAAGTGGAAACGCTTCTCACGCAGGGAAAAGTCGGTCCGCTGGAAGGTTTTCGCAGCAAAGTCGGCAGGAAATTCAACGCCATGGTCAAGCTGGGCGAAGATTTCAAACCGCAATTCGATTTCGGTGAGAAGGGAATCGACAAGGAGCAAAAGATCGACACGGAGAAGCACGAGGCGCTCGGTTTATGTCCCGTTTGCCAAAAAGGGCAGGTTTATGTTCTGGAAAAAGCGTACGCGTGCGAAAATGCAATCGCGTCGCCAAAGACGTGTAACTTCCGCGTGAGCAAAATGATTCTGCAGCGCGAGATCCCCAAAGAGCAGCTGCAGAAACTGATCACGACCGGCAAGACCGATCTTCTCCCGAGGTTCGTCTCGAAAAAAGGCCGCCCATTCTCCGCGCACCTCAAACTCGAGAACGGAAAAGTTGGCTTCGAATTCGCCGAGAAAAAACCCAGGGTAAAAAAGACGAGCGCGCGGCAAGCGGCGTGAGCTGGCGCGAAACACGTATTGACGCCACAATGAGTAGTGTGGTAGTTAGTGTCGTAACACTATGCGTTGCCCCAAGTGCGGGTCTCGTGATGATAAGGTCATCGATTCGCGCCAATCTCGGGATAGTTCCAGTATCCGACGCCGTCGCGAATGCCTCAGTTGCGGCTATCGCTTCACCACTTACGAAGAAATCGAGCGCTCGGATCTGCGTGTCGTGAAACGCGATCGCACGCATGAGCCGTTCGATCGGCGCAAACTGGCCGGCAGCATCGCGAAGGCGTTTGAGAAACGCTCGACCAGCCTCGTTACGCTGGAACAAGTTGTCGATGAAATCGTGCATGATCTCGAGACCGGCGGTCGCGAAGTGCAATCGGCGGACATCGGCGCGAAAGTGCTGGAGAAACTGCGCGGCATCGATGAGGTGGCGTATCTGCGTTACGCCTCGGTGCATCGGCGCTTTGAAGATGTCGATCAATTTGTCGATGCCATTCAGGCACTGGGCCGGCGCGTGAGACCGGACACGAAACAGCGCGAATTATTTCCGCCGGAACAAGTTAATCATGGTCGCGTTTAAAGAAGAATTTCCATATCTTCGCTGTGATTCCGGGCAGCTTTTCGAGTTCAATCGCGATTGGCTGCACGCGGCGATCACGCGGGCGGCGGACCAGGCGGGCTATCCGAGCTGGTGGCTCACCGATCACGTGACCGAGAGCATCGCGTTTTACTTGCACCTGCGAAATGACGAAAGCGTTGTCGCGTTTAGCCAACTTTCACAAACCGTGCGCTACGTCCTAAAAGTGATCGGTTACAAAGAGATCATTCCCTACTTCAGCCCGGCGCCGCCGCCCATTTCCATTTCATTGTTGGAAATTGCGCACGAAGCAGGCACGGGTTACGAACTCGCCTTTTTCGATTGCTTGGAAAAGCGAATCAATGGGCTGGTGGAAACGGGCGTGGACAATTTGCAGCTTTGCTCGCTGCAAGCTTGCGTGAAACATTTGCGCGGCGTGAAAACATGGACACGCGCCTGCGATTCGTTACGCGAGGAAATTGTCTGCTTCATTCGCGAGCGGCTGACATCGACCACAACCACGATTGAGCGGCTGAAATGTTCGCTGCGCTGATTAAGGGCCATGACGATCTTTGAAAAAATCATCGCGCGTGAGATTCCGGCCAAGATCATTTGGGAAGATGACGACGCGATCGCGTTTCACGACGTCAATCCGCAGGCGCCGGTTCACGTGCTGATCGTTCCAAAAAAAGTGATCCCACGTTTGGCCGGAGCAACCGAGGCCGAACGTGCGCTGCTCGGAAAACTTTTGCTCGTGGCAGGCGATCTTGCGAAAAAACTCAGCGTCGAAAAGAGCGGTTATCGAGTTGTGATTAACAGCGGCCCGGACGCAGGCGAAAGCGTTCCGCACTTGCATGTCCATTTGTTAGGCAAGCGCGCGCTCGCCTGGCCGCCCGGTTGATTGTCGATCTTGCCGCGTCGTAGATCGACAATCGGTGAGCTCAAAATCTGATTGTTCGCTTTCTTTGCGCCGCTGTATAACCGACACGCCATGCCGCCGACACTCGAAACTGTTCGCCCGATTGAACTGGCCGAGATCCAAGACGCGCGCACCCGAATCGCAAAGACGATTGTGCGCACACCGCTGATTCGTCTCGAACTCGGTCCGGATTTTCCCGACATCCGATTGAAGCTGGAAAATCTGCAACCGATCAATGCCTACAAGTTGCGCGGCGCGGCCAATGCCGTGGCGATGCTCTCCGAATCTGCGCGCAAACGCGGCGTGTGGACGATCAGTGCGGGGAATGCAGGACAAGGTGTCGCTTACGCGGCGAGACAGGCAGGTGTGCCCTGCACCGTTGTTGTGATCGAGACGGCGCCGGAATCCAAGATCGAAAGGATGCGAGCGCTGGGCGCAAAGCTCATTCCGGTTCCATACGATCTTGCCTGGAAGGCGCTCGAGGAGCGGTCGTATCCCGGGGCCGAAGGAACGTTTGTGCATCCGTTCGACGATCACAATTTCATCGCCGGTCATGGGACAATGAGCCTTGAGATTCTTGAAGACGCGCCTGAAACCGCAGCCGTCATCGCCAGCATCGGCGGCGGCGGACTTATCACCGGCGTCGGCAGCGCAATCAAGGCGCTCAACCCCGAGATCAAAATTTTTGGCGTCGAACCGGAGACAGCTGCGCCCGCCGCGCTTTCCTTCGCAAAGGGATCTCCGCAGGTGTTCAAAGATTGGAAACTTTCATTCGTCGACGGCGCCGGCGGCCAAAGCATGATCCCGCGCATGTGGGAACGGATGAAACCGGTAGTGGACGATTACATCGTAGTCAGTTTGGACGAGACGAAAAAAGCGATGCGACTGATGGCGGAAAAGGCGCGAATTATCTCCGAGGGCGCCGGCGCGTTGCCAGTCGCGGCGGCATTGACCGGAAAAGCTGGCAAGGGTCCGATCGTCGCCATCATTTCCGGGGGCAATATCGACATGAAGAAGTTCTGCGAACTTATCGGAGACGCGTCGCCTAGTTAGACTGCTGGAGGGGAAATGGTAAACTCATGGTCCACTAATCTGTCGCCGGAGAGGCTACGATTCGCCGACCGAGAAGCACGACGTCTCCTTGTTTTCCCAGACGGGCCTCCTCTTGAAGAACCTCCTCAACAAATGTTGCCGCTTCAGGAGTTTCCGCGACCACCGGAACCAGATAGCGATAAAGATACGGAACTAGCTCAGTCTCACGAGTGATAAAGCGCTCCTCGACCGCTCGACTCATCGCCGTCATCGAATGTAGGCCATGGTCGTGATTGCGGTGCCACACCGCCATTGGATCTTTCGAAGTGAGCAGATCGGTTACCAGCTGACCCGCAACGGGATTAATCAGCGCCAAACCTTGTTTGGAAAGAAGAACCTCTAAGAACCAAGCGATCGT
>CATPAW010000139.1 GCA_955652255.1 uncultured Chthoniobacterales bacterium
ATTGGCACGAGCCAGCCGCCAACTCCTTCCACGACGACATGCTCCACCCGATCCTGAAGAGTGCGAAGAGCGGCCATGATATGTTCGATGTCGATCTTGACGTGTTCGATATGCGCCGCCGCAAGCGGCGCGACCGGAGTTTTCAGCCAAACGGGATTGATCTCGTCGATTGTTGGTCCCCCGCTGCCGGCCGCCAATAAAAGCTCAGCGTCGCGACGGTCCCCGCAGCAAATCGGTTTCATACCGGCGCAGCGCGCTCCCGAGGCGCGCAGCAAACGCAAAAGCTGGATGACCGTGTGAGTCTTGCCCACTCCGGTATCGGTCCCAGTAACGAAAAGGGTCAAGCGACTTGTTCTGCCAGGCTAGAGCCAGCCTCTGCGCGATTCGCGTTTATCGTCTCCATTATCGAGCGGAAGATTTTCGCGCCGTCCGCGCTGCCCAGGCGGGCGTCGCTTGCGCGATCCGGGTGCGGCATTAATCCGAAGACGTTCCGCTCGTGATTACAAATCCCGGCGATGTTTTCAATCGAACCATTTGGATTTGCTTCGGGAACGATGCGGCCCTGTCGGTCCGAGTAGCGCAGGATCACTTGTCGATCTCTGTTGAGTTCTCGCAGCGTTTCCGGGTCCGCGAAGAAACAACCTTCGCCGTGCGCGATGGGAAGTCGTAAGAGTGTCCCTTCTGAACAGCCATGCATGAACGGTGAATTAGCGACTTCAACTCGTGTGGTCACCATTTCGCAAACGAACCGCAGTGAGCGGTTGCGCACGAGCGCGCCGGGAAGCAAACCCGCTTCGCACAGGATCTGGAAACCATTGCAGGTGCCCAGCACGAGTTTGCCGGCGCGCGCGTCGCTCACCACTGCCTGCATGATCGGCGAGAAGCGCGCGATGGCGCCGCAGCGCAGATAGTCGCCAAAGGCAAATCCGCCCGGCAGTACAATCGCGTCAAAATCGCGCAGCGAGGTTTCCTTGTGCCAAACATATTCGGCATGCAAGCCCGCAATGCTGTTGATGGCAGCGATGCAGTCCTGATCGCAATTTGAACCAGGAAACTGGATGACGGCGAACTTCATGTCGATCTAACGAGCGATGGCGTAGCGGGCGGCGCGCTGCTCCTCATGATAGTCGTTCACCA
This sequence comes from uncultured Chthoniobacterales bacterium, assembly GCA_955652255.1. Classification (GTDB taxonomy): domain Bacteria; phylum Verrucomicrobiota; class Verrucomicrobiia; order Chthoniobacterales; family UBA10450; genus UBA10450. The sequence continues at coordinate 1,138 of CATPAW010000139.1, forward strand.
CCAGGCAGGCGTGAATAATTCCCGGAATCCATCCGAGCAACGTTAAGACGATGCTGAGCAGGAAACTGCCGAGCCGGCCTGTCATCAGCACCGCCACCGGTGGAAGCACGACACAGAAAAAATATCGCAACGTTTTCATCGGGTTATTTAGCGATTCAATAATTCAACAATTGATTCATTCACTCGCTCAATCTCTCAATGGAATACTCTTCGATCACCGGATTCGACAGCAGATCGCGGCAAAGACCATCTAAACGCTTTTCAAGATCGACATCTTTTCCATCGAGATCGATCTCGAGATATTTCCCGATCCGCACATTGCGCACCTCCGGCATTCCGAGGTGTCGCATTGCATCCCGCACCGCATTGCCCTGCGGATCGAGGACCGTTTTTTTCGGCGTCACAATCACTTTCGCTTTCATCTGCGACCACGGTAACGCAACTCGCCTTTGGAACAAGACGCAATCAGCAGTCGCGACGTCTCGCGTCTCGCACGAGTGTTCTTTCGAAACACTGGGTTGCAATATCGACCCACTGGTGCGCTGGTAAGCGATGCCGGGTCAGCGAAAGCTCGCCATCGTCGCCGCCTACGCCGTCCTGTGCGTCGTCTGGAGTTCCACCTGGCTGGCCATCAAAGTCGGACTACGCGATCTGCCGCCGATTTCTTTCGTCGCAATCCGGTTTATCATCGCCGTCGCGGTGCTCATGGCCGTCTCGATCGGTCGCGTGCGCCTGCTGCCGGTCCGCCGGTCGGACTACTCCCTGCTCGCCTTTACTGGACTGCTTATGTTCGCCTTAAATTATCCCCTGCTCTTTTGGGGCGAAAAGTATGTGTCATCCGGTTTGGCGGCGGTGTTGCAAGCCACCATCCCGATCTTCGGAATGCTCTTCGCCCATCTGCTTCTGCCGGAGGAGCCGATGCGCTGGCAACGCTTGGCTGGCGCATTGCTCGCCCTCGGCGGCGTCGCGCTTATCTGCGGCCGCTTGCTCGACCGCAGCGGCATGCTGGCGTTCTGGGGCGGCCTGGGCATCGTGTTAGGGGCGGCTGGCGCGGCATACTCAAATGTGCTTTTGAAACGGCGCGCCCTCGAGCTCGCCCCCGCCATGATTGCGGCGTGGCAGATGTTCTTCGGCATCATTCCGTTGATCGCGCTCGGGTTCGCCGTCGATGGCAACCCGGTCCGGTTCCACTGGGGCGCAATGGCGTGGTTCTGCCTGCTTTATCTGGCGGTGATCGGATCGGCGCTGACCTTTCTCCTTCTCTACTGGCTCTTGCCGCGCATGACCGTAACAAATCTACAAACCATCTCCCTCATCACGCCGCCCGGCGCGGTCGCCTTTGGATGGTTTCTTGGGGGTGAAACCTTCTCCCTTTGGTCGCTGCTCGGCGCCGGCTTCGTCCTCGCCGGCGTCTGGATCATCTTCAGCAAAATCAAACCGCCGCTGCGGGCTGAAAAGTTACGCGAAGAACCGAGCGCCGCTCTGCCGCGAGCATAGTTTTACTCAAAGCCGGAGGGAACTGATGCGATTTCAAGGTCACGCTTCCCAAATAACCTCCTTGGGATTTTTGTCTTCCCGCAGTCCGAGAAAAACCGGCTGACGCAGTTTTCCGTCGCGGGTCCACTCGGCGAACTTGATTTGCGCGACGAAGACGGGGTTTATCCAACGCATTTTGCGCATCATCGAGGGCGTGATGCCTTGCACCCATTGACCTCTTTGCTTCGACGGCAGATCGGCAAAGGGACAATCGTCACGCGATTGGCTCTGAAATTTTTTATCCAAGATCGACAATGACTTTCCGGTAAATCCTGAGCCGACTTTGCCGGCGAAAAGGAGACGCTGATTTTTGTAATAGCCGACGAGGATCGCGCCGAAATATTTGCGCGAACCGCCGGGCGGGGTGAATCCGCCGATGACGAATTCCTGTTCGTTCACGCATTTGAGTTTGATCCATTCGCCGCTGCGGCGTCCCGGTTCGTAAAACGAGTCGCGTTGTTTGCCGATCAAACCTTCGAGCCCGCGACGTTTCACTTCGGCCAGCAACGATTTCGCGTCGCCGCCGATCTCGCCGGAAAAGCGGATCGGGTCACCGATGTTCTGGCAAATTTTCGATAACACTTCTTTGCGCTGCGCGAGCGGCAGTTTGATCAAGCTCTTGCCGTCGACCTGGAGCAAATCGAAAACGTAAAAACGGACCGGCGCTTTTCTTCGTTCCAGTTCGAGCGCTTGCAAGAGTTGAAACGATGAACGGCCTTCTTCGTCAAGCGCGACAACTTCACCGTCAATCACGCATTCCTGGGTCGACAATTTCTTCACTGCATCGGCGATTTCGAGAAAACGCGTACGCAGTTCATTCTCGTTTCGCGAAATCAAATTCACTTTGCTGCGGTCTTTCACCGCGATCGCGCGGATGCCGTCGAATTTGAGTTCGTAAATCCAATCTCCGTTAGGAGGCGGTTCTTCCACGCGCCGCGGTTTCATCGGCTCGATGAAGCGCGGCTTCGCGGATGGTAATTCTGGTAGAGACATCGCGCTGCGATGTCCTGGACGCCGTAGCGCGGCGTCTCTACCTTCGCGACGCGTTCGGGTCCGAGTTGGATGGGCGTTATCGCGCCCTACGTTTTCTTTTTTTTTAAGCGCTGCCTTGATGCGCCCTTTCAAGGTCGATCTTGCGCTGGCGTCCTTTTCCTCACGATTCGATTCCCACTCGGCGTCGTGTTCGTCGGCAATCTCCTTCATGGTGCGGCTGGTTTTGACCGATTCATCTTCGCGCTTTTTCGAAAGCGGCTTCGCACTCGCTCCGGTCTTCAAGATCAACCACTGGTTTTTAGCTTCCTCGCTGCGGATGCGGACAAGCGTCCATTCGCCCTTTGCTTTCTCGCCTTCCAGCACGAGATGCAGTTTGCCTTCGCGCAGCGATTTCACCGGCTGCTCGCCGTAGACATAATAGTTGCCGCGGTCCCACACCATTACCGTGCCGCCGCCGTACTGCCCAGCCGGGATAATCCCTTCGAAAGTCGCATACTCGAGTGGATGATCCTCCACTTCGACGGCGAGATGTTTCTCGCCCTGCGCCCAAGGCAAACCTTTCGGAACGGCCCACGATTTCAGCACGCCGTCCATCTCCAGCCGAAAATCGTAATGCAACCGGCTGGCATCATGTTTCTGAATGACGAATCGCGATGCGCCTTTCACTTTTTTTGGCAATGGCTTGCCGCCTTTTGGCTCAGCTGTTTTCGAAAAATCGCGTTTCGCTATGTAAGTCTTCAGTCCCATCAAATTCTGTAACGGCGCTCTATGAGCGTCGATTGTCGATCTACCGAGCGACGGTTCCATTCGACCTCGCTCAGGGCAAGCGCCGACCGCTGCTACAGGGCGAACTCTTCTACGCTTCCGCAGGCAGCGGCTCGCCCACGAGATACCGCGTAAAACGCCGGACGACGATGTTTTCGCCCAACTCGGCGATCTTTGATTTTACCAGGTCGTTGATCGTCTGATCGGGATTTTTGATAAAACCCTGCTCGAGCAGGCAAACGGTACTGTAGAATTTGTCCAGTTTTCCATCGACAATTTTATTCAAGACGCTGGCCGGTTTGTCTTTCACCTGCGCCTGGTAAATCGTGCGTTCAGTCTCGATTGTCTTCGACGGAACATCCTCGCGGCTCACGTAAAGCGGATGCGCCGCGGCGATATGCAGAGTAATATCCTTCACGAACGCGCGGAAATTTTCGTTCTTCGCAACGAAATCCGTCTCGCAGTTTACTTCGACGAGCACGCCCACTTTCCCTTGCAAATGAATGTAGGACGCCACGATCCCTTCCCTGGTCGCGCGTGATGCTTTCTTACTCGCGCCCGCAATCCCTTTGGTGCGCAAAATCGTCTCCGCTTTTTCCAAATCGCCGGCAGCTTCGGCCAGCGCGCGCTTGCAATCCATCATGCCCGCGTTGGTTTTTTCGCGCAGTTTTTTTACCAGTTGTGGATCAACATCTGCCGTTGCTTTCATTGGAACCGAAATTTCAAAAACGAACGAAACGCTAGGATCGACAATCTTCCCGGCCGATCACGCGGAAACGCCCGCCATCTCGACTCGCTCGCGACTTCGCGCTTCGCCGCTGGCCGAAACAATGGCGTCGACCAGTTTTTGAAGTATTACGCGAATGGCGCGGATCGCGTCGTCGTTTCCCGCGATCGGGTAATCGACCATTTCGGGATCCGAATTAGTGTCGACAATGGCAACGACTGGAATCCCGAGGCGGCGCGCTTCATTGACCGCATTTTGTTCGCGATTCGTGTCGATCACGATCATCGCGTCGGGTAACTGCGACATCTCGAGTATGCCATCAAGGTTGCGACGGAGTTTCGCGGCCTCGCGATTGAGCGCGGCCAGCTCCTGTTTGCCCATCTTTTTGTAATCAGGCGATTGCTCGATCTGGTCGATGAACTTCAATCGTCCAATGCTCTTGCGGATCGTCGACAGGTTGGTCAAAGTGCCGCCGAGCCAGCGTTGGTTCACATAAAATTGTCCGCAAGCCACCGCCGCTTCCTTCACCGCTTCCTGTGCCTGCTTTTTGCAACCGACGAACAAAATTTTGCCGCCGCGACGCGTCACTTCCTGGAGAAACTCCGTCGCGCGATGCAATTGTTGGACGGTCTCATCCAGGTTGATGATGTAGATCTGGTTTCGTTTTTCGAAAATGTAAGGCTTCATCTTCGGGTTCCAGCGCTTGGTCTGGTGACCGAAATGCACGCCCGCCTCGAGAAGCTCAGGCACTAGTTCTATAGTATTCGCCATAAAACAAAAACGCGCCGGCGAAGGTGCCGCCGCGGGACGGGAAAGATGCTATACGCCCAGAATAAAGGCAAACAGAATGTTAGCCATTCGGTGTCTCCGATTTACGGTTCCCGGACGATTTCTCGACATAGCGCGCAAGGATCCAGCAAAGGTCGGAAAGGCGATTGAGATAGCGCAAAATCTCTGGGTTGAAATCTTTTTCATCGACAATCAACATCGCGACACGTCGCTCAGCCCGCCGGCAAGTTGTCCGAGCGAAATCAAGCGCAGCGGAAACGGGGACTGCGCCGGGAATCACCCAATCTTTCGGATAAAGCGATTTATCTTTTTCAAGATCGACAATTATCGCTGTGACTCGATCAACCATTTCCCCGCTGGTTAGCTGAAATCCTTCTTTGACGTAACGTTGTCGATCTTGCCGTGCAGTGGCGAGTTCACCCATCAGGATGATTAATTCTTTTTGCACGGCGAAAATGCGCTCCGAAACAAATTTTTCACTGCAAATCGACCGCGCGAAACCAAGCGCGGCGTTCAGCTCATCGACGCAGCCATAAGCGTCGACGCGCGGATCGGCCTTCGAAAGCCGGCGCCCGTACATAAGCGAGGTTTCGCCTTTGTCGCCGGTTTTCGTCACGATCGACATCAGTCTATCGGTAGGGCGCCGCTTTGCGGAGCCAAAGAATTGTCACAGGTTAAATTTGTCGGCTCGACCCATTCGACTTCACTCAGAGCAGGCTTGTCTCGCCCTACCAAGCAATATTTACCCGATCGCTGGTTGCGGTTCGGCTTCTTCCATGACCGCGGCGCCAATCGGTTCACCCTTCTCGACAAGCTTGATCTCACGGTGCGCGGGAAATCCCGTCCCTGCCGGGATCAAGTGACCCATGATCACGTTTTCTTTAAATCCGCGGAGACGATCGACTTTGCCCAGCGTGGCCGCTTCGGTAAGCACACGGGTCGTGTCCTGGAAGGACGCGGCCGAGATAAAGCTGTCGGTTTCCAGCGAAGCTTTGGTGATGCCGAGGAGCACCGGCGTGGCTTCGGCCGGTTTGCCGCCTTGCTCAACCACGCGCTGGTTCTCCGCTTCAAAGTCAAGCCGGTCGACTTGATCACCCCAGAGCAACGAAGTGTCACCGGGATCGGTAATCTTCACCTTGCGCAGCATCTGACGCACGATGATCTCGATGTGCTTGTCGTTAATCTCCACGCCTTGCAGCCGATAAACTTCCTGCACTTCGTTGACCAAATGTTCCTGTAAATCCTGCGGCCCGCAGACCTCAAGAATTTCATGCGGAACAACCGGCCCTTCGGTAAGCTGCTGGCCTTTCTTCACAAAATCGCCTTTAAAAACAATGATGTGCTTGGTGAGCGGAATGAGATGTTCTTCCTCGGAACCGATCTCCGGATCCTTCAAAATAAGACGCCGTTTTCCGCGCACAGTTCCACCCATCTCGACGATGCCATCGATCTTGGCGATCTCGGCGGCGTCTTTCGGTCGCCGCGCCTCGAACAATTCGGCCACACGCGGCAGACCGCCGGTGATATCTTTCGTTTTCGCCACTTTTCGCGGCGTCTTGGCCAGCAACGCGCCCGCACGAATTTTTTGATTTTCTTCGACGATCACATGCGCACCGGCGGGAATCGAATAGTTCGCCAGCACTTCTTTCTTGTCGCCCACGATGACGATTTGCGGATGCAAATCCTCCTTGTGCTCGATAATCACCGTGCCCATGAGGCCGGTTGCTTCATCGACATCACGCTTGATCGTCACGCCCGCGATCATATCGCGGAATTCAATTTTGCCGCTCTTATCGGTCAGAATCGGCACGTTGTACGGATCCCATTGCACGAAGGTTTCGCCCTTTTTAACCGGCGACTCGTCCTTCTTCGAAATCACTGAACCGATCACAACATTGTAGCGTTCGAGCTCGCGGCCCTCGGCGTTGTGCACGCCGATTGAGCCGTTTTTGTTCAAGACGATCCAGCTGCCATCGAGCGCTTGCACGGTGCGCAGATCATTGAAGCGAATCGTGCCGTCGTTCTTCGCCTTGATGATCGGTTGTTTGAAGGTTTGGCTGGCGGTGCCGCCGATGTGGAACGTCCGCATGGTCAACTGCGTGCCCGGCTCGCCGATCGATTGTGCGGCGATGATGCCGACTGCTTCGCCGAGTTTGACAAACTGGCCGGTCGCGAGATTGCGTCCGTAGCACATGGCGCAAACGCCGCGGCCGCATTCGCAAGTCAGCACCGAGCGAATCTTGAGTTGCTCCACACCGATGCGCTGAAGTTCCGCGGCGATCTTTTCATCAACGAGTTGATTCGCTTTGACGATTTTCTTTTTCTTTTCCACCGGGTCCGCAATCGCCTCGCAACTGACGCGGCCGATAATGCGTGTGGCAAGATCGACAACTTCCTCGTCGCCCTCGTAAATCGAGCGCACAACGATGCCGTTTACAGTCCCGCAATCTGCCTCGTTGATAATCACGTCCTGCGCCGCATCGACCAGCTTGCGGGTGAGATAACCGGAGTCCGCCGTTTTGAGCGCGGTGTCAGCCAGACCCTTGCGCGCGCCGTGGGTGGAGATGAAGTACTCCAGCACGCTGAGCCCCTCGCGAAAGTTCGAAGTGATTGGGTGCTCGAGAATTTCACCGGAAGGCTTCGCCATCAATCCACGCATGCCGGCGAGCTGACGCACCTGCTGACGATTACCGCGCGCTCCGGAATCGACCATCAGATACACCGGATTCAATTCCTTGCGTCCCTCGTTGTGTTCGAGAGTCCGGAACAGGACGCTGGAAATTTCGTCTCCAGCGTGCGTCCAGATGTCGATAATCTTGTTGTAACGCTCGCCGTCCGTGATGATGCCTTTGCGATACTGCTGCTCGACCTGCCGGATTTGCTTGTAAGCATTTTCGAGCTCGGCTTGTTTCTCCTTCGGAATGATCATGTCCGAAATTCCAATCGAGAGACCGGCCTTGGTCGCTTCGGTAAAGCCAAGCTCCTTTAATTTGTCCAACGTGGCGACCGTCTCGGCCGGGCCAGCGGTTTGGTAGCAGCGCCAGATGATGTCGCTCAGTTGCTTTTTGCCGGCGGGCTTGTTGAAAAATCCAAGCTGCTTCGGCCAAATCTGATTGAAGATAACCCGGCCCGCTGTCGTTTCGATCGTCTTCGCCTCGGCGTTTCCATAAATCGTTGGCTGGCCGTGATCCGGGTTCTTGATCCGGATGCGGTCGTGGGTTCGAATGCCTCCCTCGGCCATGGCAAATTCCACTTCGATGGCATCGACAAAGAGTGGAAGCCGGCCCTCGCCATCACTTCCGCCAGCGCGCCGCGGGTTTTGCGTCAGGTAATAGCAGCCCAGAGTGATGTCCTGCGATGGCGTGGTAATCGGCTTGCCGCTTGAAGGCGAGAAAATGTTATTCGGCGCGAGCATGAGTATGCGCGCTTCCATTTGCGCTTCTACGGAGAGCGGCACGTGCACAGCCATTTGGTCGCCGTCGAAGTCCGCGTTGTAGGCGGTGCAGACGAGTGGGTGGATACGGATCGCTTCGCCTTCGATCAGTTGCGGTTCAAACGCTTGGATCGACAATCGATGCAGCGTCGGCGCGCGATTGAGCAACACCGGATGCCCTTTGGTGACTTCGTCGAGAATGTCCCAGACCTCCGGCGTCTGGCGCTCGATCATTTTTTTCGCGCTCCGCACAGTGTGCACATAACCGAGATCTTTTAACCGCCGGATGATGAACGGTTCGAACAAAACCAGTGCCATTTTCTTCGGCAGACCGCACTGATGCAGTTTTAATTCCGGACCGATGACGATGACGGAACGCCCCGAGTAATCGACGCGTTTCCCGAGCAGGTTTTGGCGGAACCGCCCGCCCTTGCCCTTGAGCATGTCGCTCAGCGATTTGAGTGGACGATTGCCCGCGCCGGTCACAGCGCGGCCGTGCCGGCCGTTGTCGAACAAAGCGTCAACCGCTTCCTGCAACATTCGCTTTTCGTTGCGAATGATCACGTCGGGAGTCTTAAGCTGGAGCAAATTTTTGAGACGATTGTTGCGGTTGATGACGCGGCGATAAAGATCGTTCAGGTCCGACGTGGCGAATCGTCCGCCCTCGAGCGGAACCAGCGGCCGCAAATCCGGCGGGATGACCGGGAGAACATCGAGAACCATCCAATCAGGCCGGGCGTGGGAATTTTGGAAGCCTTGAATGAGCTTAAGCCGTTTCGCCAGTTTTTTACGAATCTGCTTGCTCTTGGTGGCGCCCATCGCCTGCTCCAGCTCTTTGTTGAGCTTGTTAAGATCGATCTCCGCGAGCAATTTTTTCACCGCTTCCGCGCCCATCCCGGCGAGGAAACCCTCGCCATATTGCTCCTGCGCTTCGCGGTATTCGACTTCGTTCAAAAGCTGCGTTTTTTGTAGCGGCGTTTTGCCCGGATCGATGACGATGTAGTCTTCATAATAGATGACGCGCTCGAGCTGGCGCGCACTCATGTCGAGCATGAGTCCGAGACGCGACGGCATGCATTTATAAAACCAGATGTGGGAAACCGGCACGGCCAGTTCGATATGGCCCATCCGGTCGCGACGAACCCGCGCCAGCGTGACTTCCACGCCGCAGCGGTCACAAATGACGCCCTTATGTTTGATCCGCTTGTATTTTCCGCATGAGCATTCCCAATCGCGGATCGGTCCAAAAATTCGCTCGCAAAAAAGGCCGCCCTTTTCCGGCTTAAAGGTCCGGTAATTAATTGTCTCCGGATTTTTGACTTCGCCTTTGCTCCAGGAGCGCATCGTGTCGCTCGAGGCGACGCCGATGGCAACTTGATCGAAGCCCACGGGGCGCTCTTCGCCCACTAACTCACGCCAGGAATGTTCGTTCATTTATTCTCCAAATATGATTGTCGATCTTAAATTTAAGCCACGTTTTCGAGGAAACTGCTCGGCGCCTGACCGCCGACTTTGACGTCGAGACCGAGGCTTTGCATTTCCTTAATCAGCACGTTGAAAGATTCAGGCGTGCCCGCTTCGAGCGAGTTGTCGCCTTTGACGATGGATTCGTAGATGCGCGTGCGGCCCTGCACGTCGTCAGACTTCACGGTGAGCAATTCCTGCAATGTGTAAGCCGCGCCGTAGGCTTCCAGCGCCCACACTTCCATCTCTCCAAAACGCTGCCCGCCATATTGCGCCTTGCCACCGAGCGGCTGCTGCGTCACCAGCGAGTACGGACCAACCGCGCGCGCGTGGATTTTGTCTGCGACCAGATGGCCGAGCTTCATCATGTAGATGTAGCCAACTACAACTTCCTGATCGAAAGCATCGCCGGTGCGGCCGTCGAATAGGCGTGCTTTGCCATTTTCCTGGATCCAACTGAAGCCTTCCTTTTTGCGCGCTTCTTTCAGGTAATCGCGGATTTTACTTTCCTTAATGCCATCGAAAACCGGCGTCGCGACTTTGAATCCGAGTGCTTTCGCCGCAACGCCGAGATGCGTCTCGAGGACCTGGCCGACATTCATTCGGCTCGGCACGCCAAGCGGATTGAGCACAATCTCCACCGGTGTTCCGTCGGCGAGGAATGGCATGTCTTCTTCGGGTACAATGCGCGCGACAACGCCCTTGTTTCCGTGGCGTCCGGCCATCTTGTCGCCGACGCTCAACTTGCGCTTGCTTGCGATGTAAACTTTGACCTGCTTGATAATGCCGGGATCGATGTCGTCTCCGCTTTCGACGCGATCCATCGAGCGCTCGCGTTCGAGTTCAAGCTCGGCGAACTTATGTTCGTAGGAAGCGATGATCTCCCGGATCTTGTTGCGGATCGGGCTCGGGTCGATCTCGATATGGTCGTAAACGTTGGCCAGTTTACGCAGCAGCGTCTTGGTGATTTTGCGATTGGCTGGAATGATGATCTCGCCGGTCACAGCATTGACAACATCGAGCGGGATTTTTTCGCCCAGCAAAATGTTCGAGAGCGAATCGGTCAGTTGCTCGGTCAATTCTTCTTTCTTCTTGCGATGATCTTCGGTGATCGCTTTGAGCTGCTTTTTCGTTTCCGTCGGTGTGAGTTTCTCGCGCGAAACTTCGCGGCGTGACGAAACTTTTACGTCCATGACAATTCCATAAGTGCCCGACGGCACAGTGAGCGACGTGTCTTTCACATCGGCAGCTTTTTCGCCAAAAATCGCGCGCAGCAGGCGTTCTTCCGGGGCAAGCTCGGTCTCGCTCTTGGGCGTGATTTTACCGACGAGGATATCGCCTGGCTTCACTTCCGCGCCGACACGCACCACGCCATCAGAGCCGAGGTTGCGCAGCGCTTCTTCGCTGACATTCGGAATATCGCGGGTGATCTCTTCCGGGCCGAGCTTGGTATCGCGCGCGCCAATTTCAAATTCGTCGATGTGGATGGACGTGTAGATGTCCTCTTTCACGACCTTCTCCGAGATCATGATCGCGTCTTCGAAGTTGTAACCGTTCCACGGCATGAACGCGACGAGCACATTGCGCCCGAGGGCGAGCTCGCCCTGATCGGTATTCGGACCGTCGGCAATGATCTGTCCCTTTTTCACATGCTGACCTTTGTGGACAATCGGCTTCTGATTGACGCACGTGCCCGCGTTTGAACGCATGAATTTTCGCAGTTCGTAAACGTGAACTCCGGCTTCCGCATCCGTCTTTAACTTTCTTTTTCCTTCCGGCAGACGCCCGTCTTTGGTGACAATAATGTGGTCCGCCGTGACCGAAGCGACTTTGCCGCTTTCGGTGGCGAGAACGACGGCATGTGAGTCGCGCGCCACTTTTGCTTCCAGGCCGGTTCCCACGAGCGGCGTCTCCGAAACAATGAGCGGAACACCCTGCCGTTGCATGTTGGAACCCATCAGCGCCCGGTTCGCGTCGTCATGTTCGAGAAAAGGAATGAGACCGGCCGCGACTGAGACAAGTTGCTTCGGCGACACATCCATGTAGTGCACCTTGGCTGGGTCAACTTCGAGAAAGTCGCCTCGATAGCGCACCGAAACTTTCTCGCCCGTAAAATGTCCTCGACCATCAATCGGCGCATTCGCCTGCGCGACAAGAAAATTTTCTTCGCGATCGCCCGTGAGGTAATCAACCTGGTCCGTTACGCGGCCCTTCTCGACCTTTCGATACGGCGTCTCGATGAAACCAAACTCATTGATGCGCGCGAACGTGCTCATCGAGCTGATCAGGCCAATGTTCGGACCTTCCGGCGTTTCGATCGGACAAATCCGCCCGTAATGCGACGGATGAACATCGCGCACTTCGAATCCAGCGCGATCACGCGAAAGGCCACCCGGCCCGAGTGCTGACAAACGACGTTTGTGCGTCAACTCGGCGAGCGGATTTGTTTGATCCATGAACTGCGAAAGCTGGGAACGACCGAAGAAATCGCGGATGACCGCGCTCAGCGCCTTCGGGTTGATCAGCTTTTGCGGCGTCATCCCATCGACGTTGATGTCAAACAGCGTCATGCGTTCTTTAACGAGACGCTCGGTGCGCGCGAGACCGATGCGACATTGGTTGGCGAGCAATTCGCCGACCGTGCGCACGCGACGGCTCCCGAGATGATCGATGTCGTCGAGCGTGCCTTCGCCGCGGCGCAGGTTGATCAAATACTTGATCGCGGCAATGAAATCCTTGTCCGTTAAAATGCGCTCGCCCAGATCCACATCGAGACCAAGTTTCTGGTTGATCTTGTAACGGCCAACGCGACCGAGATCATATTTTTTCGGATCGAAAAAGAGCCGTTTCAGTAAAGCGCGGGCATTCGCCACCGTCGGTGGATCGCCCGGCCGAAGGCGTCGATAAATATCTTTGAGCGCTTCCTCCTGGTCATGCGCCGGATCTTTCCGGAGCGCCTTCACCACCGTGTCGTCGTGCGAAATATCGATGACTTTAACCTCGCGAATCTTCAGACTCATGATCTGACGGACCGTCGCCAGAGTGAGCGGCTCGAAAGCGCGCGCAACGGTGACTTCGCCGTCGCGAACTTCCGCGGTCAGCACCTTAGTGGCGAGCTTTTCTTCGTCGAGCTTCTCGCTCAACTTGAGATTCTCGATGTTGTAAAAAAGTTTGATGACTTCTTCGTCCGAGCCATAACCGAGCGCGCGCAGAAACGTCGTCGCGAGAAACTTCCGGCGGCGCTTGCGACGATCGAGATAAATGTAAAGCAGATCGGCCGTATCAAATTGCACTTCGATCCAGGAGCCGCGATCGGGTATGATGCGGAAGCTGTAGAGCACTTTGCCGTTGAGGTGCACGCTTGATTCGAAAGCGATGCCGGGAGAACGGTGCAATTGGCTCACAACCACACGCTCCGCGCCGTTGATCACAAAACTCCCCTGCGGCGTCATAAGCGGGATCTCGCCCATGTAAACTTTCTCTTCCTTCGTGCCTCTTTCCTCGCGTAGTTGAAACGTGACGTGCAGCGGCGCGCTGTAAGTCTGGCCTTCGCGCTGGGCTTCCAGCGCCGCCAACTTCGGCCCGCCAATTTCATAATGGCCGAAATCGAGGACAGCTTTCTCGTCGTAGCTTTCGATCGGGAAAACCTCCTTGAATACGGCCTGTAATCCGTAATTCTTCCGCTTGGAAAACGGCACATCCTTCTGGAGAAAATCGACGTACGAATTGAGCTGGACCTCGATCAGGTTCGGCGGCTCAATACCTTCTTTGATTGTTCCGAAGTGGATGCGTTCCGAATTGCGTTCTGACATAATCACTACACCAAGGGTTTAACCTCGCGCCGACCACAATAAATAGCGGCCGCCGCAGGCAAGATTTTCACGCGACCGGCGACGAGCGAGGGGCACAAAAATGACACCAAAACAGCGGTCTGTCAAATTGACCTCACACCGTTTTGTTGCCAGTTCCTTCTTTTGCCCTCGAGCGCCGGGTTAAAAATAAGTCTGCCTACTTCTAACAGACAACCACCCTAACCAAAAACGGCCACCGCGCAAGTGGTTTTGTGCGCAGCGGCGGCCGTGAAAAGCCAGCTACTTGATCTCGACCTTTGCACCGGCCGCTTCGATCTTTTTTTTGATCTCTTCGGCCTCCTGCTTGGTCACGCCTTCCTTGATTGTTTTGGGAGCTCCTTCGACCAGCGCCTTCGCTTCGGCCAGACCAAGTCCGGGCACAGCGGCACGGACTTCCTTGATCACGCCAATCTTATTCGAGCCCATTTCCTTCAAAATGACTTCGAAAGTGCTCTTTTCTTCAGCTGGAGCCGCTGCCGCACTCCCGCCGGGTGCACCAGTCGCCGGACCAGCCGTCACTGCCACCGGCGCCGCCGCGCTCACTCCCCATTTTTCCTCCAGCTGCTTTACCAAGCCGGCAATCTCGAGCACGGACAAGCCGCTGAGTTGCTCCACCAATTTATCTGTATCTGCCATTTTTGTTTCCTCCAATTGCCGCCTCCGAAAGCTTTCGGAAATTTAAGGCCGATAGCCATCGACCCGGACAGTTTTTGTTTTGTTATTCGTGCGGCATTGGCCGGACGAAAATTCTTTTATATCGCTGCCTCCGCTGGTCTCTCTTTCTGCGCCTTGGCGTTTAACAATCTCGCCAATGCAGAGCCCGGCTCGTTAAGCAAACGCACCAGTTTCGTGGCCGGCGACAAAAGCAGGCCGAGCAATTGCGACTGCAAAACCTCACGTGAAGGCAAATCCGCCAGCGCTTCCAAATCCGCGCTCGAAAGAATCGCACGGTCCACCAGACCAATCTTCAATGCCGCGATTTTAAACTCCTTCGCGAACGTCTTTAGAATCTTCGCCACCGGCGCCAGATCTTTCCCGCCTGTTACGACCGCTGTCTGACCGACCAATTTATCGCCCACGTCCGGCAAGCCGGAATCAACCATCGCGCGCTTGAGAAAATTGTTTTTCACGACGTGCACTTCCGCACCAAGCGGAGTGAGCCGGGTCCGCAATTCGCCAAAATTATCCACCTTCATGCGCTGATAATCGGCCACGAGCATGAATGGCGAGCGTTTCAACTTCTCGGAAAGATCTGAAACGATGCTGGCTTTTTCCGGTCTCATATTGTCGATTTTACGATTGTCGATCTAATCATCAGGTTTTCAGATATGGCGCTGGATCGACATGCACTCCCGGCGACATCGTCGCACTGAGAGTTACGCCTTCGAGATAGCGCCCCTTGGCTGTGGCTGGCCGCGCCCGCACCACGGCTTCGATCACAGCATTTCCATTCTCGACCAGCGCTTTTTCTTCAAACGAAAATTTTCCCACCGGCACCGCCACGTTACCGTTCTTGTCCAGCTTAAATTCCACGCGACCGGCTTTCACTTCCTGCACCGCCTTCGCTGTGTCCTCCGTCACCGTGCCGGTTTTTGGGTTCGGCATCAATCCGCGCGGCCCGAGCACTTTTCCGAGCTTGCGTACTTCCGCCATTGCCGCTGGTGTGGCAACCGCGACGTCGAAGTCTTGAAAACCTTCCTGACATTTTTGAATCATGTCTTTGAATCCGACGAATTCCGCTCCGGCCTCGAGCGCTGCCTTCGCCGCCGCGCCTTCCGCAAAAACAAGCACCCGCACGGTCTTGCCGCTGCCGTGGGGAAGAGGACACGTCCCGCGCACCATCTGGTCCGATTGCTTTGCATCGACACCGAGCCGGATTGAAACTGTCACGGTTTGATCAAACTTTGTCGCGGGGATTTTTTTCAATGACGAGACCGCGTCGGGAAGACTGTGAGCCTTGCTCCGGTCCACCTGTTCGGCCGCGACGCGATAACGTTTGCTACGATTTTGTTGCATGATCTTGTGCAGTCCAAGCGCCCCTCCCACTTGTTTTCAAGTCACGAGGCTCCTGCTTAAAATTTCGGCCACTCGGCCGAACGGCGGGACGTGGAAACTAGCGGCATTCTTGGCATTGTCAAAAGCCAACTTCATCCCGATAAAACGAGCTATTATAAAACATCGTTCTATCCAGTTTTAGGAGCCGGGCGGCGTCTCGCTCTACTCCATCGGCAGAGCGAGCGACACCAGCGCCATCGTCGCGGTCGTTAGACACACGACACACGAGATAAACGCCATCACGCCGCTTAATCCGCCAACGCACGGAGTGGTGCGACCGATTCGCCTGCAAATCCGACCGCGCAATTTTATCGCGCACGCTGCGTGAATCCGTGACGCGAATTCTCGCGCGGCTAAGATTGACAATCACCGCTGCGCGGATTGTCAATTCGTCTTGTTAATCAGCGGGCAGGTCTACGTCGTCATCTTGCACGGCGGCTGTTCGCGGAGTGGCCGGGCCGTTGCGAATGATTTTGCCGTCCTTCATGACGAATGAAACGCGCTCCGTCGCGGTAATGTCAGCTGTGGGATCGCCCGGCATCGCGACGATGTCGGCACGTTTTCCTTTTTCAAGCGTGCCAACGGCTTGCGCGATGCCTAACAAATCCGCGTCATTCGAAGTTCCACTTCTTAATGCATCGATCGGTTGCATGCCCATGCCCACCATCAACGCAAATTCCTTCGCGTTGTCGCCGTGCGGAAAAACTCCCGCGTCCGTCCCGAGCGCAATCTTCACGCCCATCTTCACCGCATTACGAAACATTTCCGAGCGCGCCGCGCCTGCCGCTCTCGCCTTTGCCTGCAGCGCCGGCGGATAACTGTCGATCTTGCTCATGATGTATTCCGTCGCCATCAATGTGGGCACGAGATAAGTGCCTTTCGTTTTCATTAATTGCAGAGTCTCCGGTTTCATAAACGAACCGTGCTCGATGGAGTCCACACCTGCTTCGATCGCTTCCCGCGCTGCTTGATCGCCGTGACAATGCACCGCCACTTTTTTGCGCAGACGATGCGACTCATCGACCAGCGCCGCCATTTCCGCCGGCGTGAACTGCGGAGTATCCACTTCATCGGCGAGGGAGAGCACGCCACCCGAGACCGCCGCTTTAATCACATTCGCGCCGTTCTTCACTTCGAATCGAACCGCTTTGCGAATTTCGTCGGGACCGTCGGCGATGCCTTCACTTGGGTCCGGTTCGCGTCCGAAAAGTTTGTCACGATAACCGCCGGTCGAATCGAAATGGCCACCGGTCGCGCCGATGCCTTTGGTCGCCACGAGCATGTGCGGGCCGGGAGTGATTCCGTGATTGATCGCATTGCGCAGCGCAACGTCGACAAATTCCGGACTGCCGGCGAAACGGCTGCCGAGATCGCGTACCGTCGTAAAACCCGCCTCGAGCGTCGAACGCGCATACGGAATCGCCATCAACGTCATCTCCGAAACATTGGTTTGAAATTCTTTCAGGCGCTTCTCGTTGAAATTGCCTGTGAAATCGAGGGTGAGATGGGTGTGCGCGTCCATGAATCCTGGCGAAAGCGTCATGTCTCCAAGATCGATCACTTTCGCGTCGCTCGGAATCGCAACGTTGCTGCCCACATCGATAATCTTGTCGCCCTGCACGACGATAACGCCGTTCGGGATAAGTGATTTCGATTTTCCATCGAACATCCGCGCCGCTTTCAGCGCGACGGTTTGATCGGCCGCGCTGATAGAAATTGCGCAGACCAGAAAAACAAACGCTGCAAAAACAAATCGAACGCAAGATCGACAATGAACCCTTTGGGAAATCTTCATCGCAACGGTATAAAAATTTTCTCGAGACAAAGCAAGGCTGACTGCGATTGACAAGACGAGCGCTTTTCGGCAAACCGGCACAAATGCCACGGATACTTTCCCTAAAGACCGCATGGGCTGCGCTGTTTCTGTTTTTGTTCGCAGCAGCGCCGAGCGCGCACGGGCAAAAGCAGACGACCGGCGCGGATATTAGTTCTCTCGACAAGCTCGCCGACGACTTTTGGGCTTGGCGTGTGAAATATGCGCCGTTCAATGGCGATGACGTGCCGCGAATGGAGCGGCCGGCCGGGACGCGCGATTGGTCGCTAGCTAAGATCGACAATCGACGAAAAGATCTCAATGCGTTTGAGGCGCGCTGGAAAAAGCTCGATGTCAGTGAATGGCCAGTTCCGAAGCAGGTCGATTACCGGCTGATCGGTTCTGCCTTGTCGCGAGTGCGCTGGGAACTCGACATCAATCCGCGCTGGAAGCGCGATCCCAACTTTTACATCGAGCAAACGCTTACGCCGATCGTCGAAGCGCTCACCGTGCCGGGCCCGTACAACGCAGCTCAATCTCGCGAGATTCTGACGCGCATCGAAAACATTCCGTCGATCTTGCAGCACGGCGAAGAGAATCTCTCGAGTCCACCGGCGCCTTTCGCGACTGTGGCGATTGAAGCACTGGACGGCGTGCGAGAGCGCCTGCAAAAAATGGCGGCCGCACTGCTAGGATCGACAACTCTCAAAGAGCAGGAGTTGACCAGCGCAGTCGAACGCGCGGCCGACGCGCTCGAAAAGTTTCGACAGCAGCTTCAAGAAAAATTGCCGTCGCTTCCAAAAGAAACGGCGCTGGGTCGCGATGCCTACATCTTCTTCCTCAAGAACGTCGCGCTGATGCCGTACGCGCCCGACCAGCTTCTCGCAATGGGGCAGCAAGAGTGGAATCGCGCCGTCGCCTTTGAAGCTTATGAGAAGGAACGCAATCGCGCCGTGCCGCCGCTTCCTTTAGCAGCGAACATCGACAATTGGATCAAAGATACCGCGCAAAAGGAATTGTCGATCCGCGAATTTCTCGATAAGCGCGGCATTCTGACCGTGCCCGATTGGCTCCAGCATTACACTCTGCGTCCAATGCCGGAGTATTTACGCGCACTGCAAGGCTTCGGTGAAACGGACGACTTCACTTCGCCATCACGTCTCAAAGATAATTGCATTCGCTACGTGACCGAACCTTCAGCGAACCTCGGTTATTTCTGGCGCGCGACTGCGCAAGATCCGCGGCCGATCACCGTTCATGAAGGAATTCCCGGCCATTATTTTCAACTTTGCCTTTCCTGGAAACACGAAGACCTGATCCGGCGTCATTATTACGACTCGGGCGCGAACGAAGGCATCGGATTTTATTCTGAGGAAATGATGTTGCAGGCCGGGCTCTTCGACGACAGCCCGCACACGCGCGAGATCATTTACAATTTCATGCGTCTGCGCGCGCTCCGCGTGGAGGTGGACGTGAAACTCGCGCTCGGCGAATTCACGCTCGAGCAGGCCGCGAAATATCTGGAAGAGAAAGTTCCGATGGATCCTGGAACCGCGCGCCGGGAAGCAATCGCCTTCTCAACCGGCCCCGGTCAGGCCATCACTTACCAGATCGGCAAACTTCAGATCATGAAATTTCTGGCCGAAGCGCGCATGCAGCAGGGAGAAAAATTCAACCTGCGCGCCTTCCACGATTTCGTCTGGAAAAACGGCAATGTACCCATCGCTTTGCAACGCTGGGAATATCTCGGGGCCAGCGATGAAGTCCCAAAATAAGTCGCGCCCTTGTCATTCCGAGCGAAGTCGAGGAATCTTTTTGCCGGAGATATTCAGTGAAACCCGATACAACAGAAATCCGCGCAACTCTGGATCGATATTGAGGATCACTTGATTCCGTTCCTTAAACTAGACGCACACCTAAGGTCTGTTTATTACCATTTAGTGCGTCGGTCGCGTGTCGTAGGGCAACGCACGGTTGAGATATCAATTGGTCGCTCGCTCAGGCGACTGGTCTGTCGACCCAAGTTCGGCAACACATAAGAACTTTGGAAGCAAAAGGCGCGCTAAAGATCGTGAGCAGAGGCCGGACTGGAACCACCGTTGAGGTTTACATCCCGTCAGAAATCCCTGGGTGCGTGAAAACCAAAGTAATGACGAATGATTTTGATCTCGAGACGTACGATTTTTATACAAACCCAATCGGTCGTCGAGCAATTATCGAACGTGAAGGCGGTCGATGCTTCTATTGCCTCCGCGGGATCGATTCAGATTCGGCCGTTCTCGACCACGCGGTTGGACGGCTCGTTCGGCTAGATAATTCCTACCAAAACATCGTCGCCTGTTGTTACGAATGTAATTCTCTCAAGTCCGGTATGTCCGCCGATGATTTTATTCGTGAGCTTTATCGCCGCAGTCGCCTAAGCGCGGCGGAAATGGAGAGCCGTTTATCAAAGCTGCTGCGCTCCAGCGTGGAGAGCTTAAGCCGACAATTCGTTAATCGACGATCTCGAGGCCCATTTGGCGGGCGGTGCCGGCGATGATGCGGAAGGCGGCTTCGTCATCGCGCGCATTCAGGTCTTTGGCTTTCGTTTTCACAATGTCCATGACTTGTTTGCGCGTGACTTTGCCGACTTTCTGTTTGTTCGGCTCTTTGGACCCGGCGGCGATGTTCGCGGCCTTCTTCAACAAGACCGCGGCGGGCGGACTTTTGGTGATGAATGTGAACGACTTGTCTTTGAAGACGGTGATCACGACCGGGAGAATGTCGCCGGCTTGTTTCTGGGTGGTGGCGTTAAATTCTTTGCAGAACGCCATGATGTTCACGCCGCGCGGTCCGAGCGCGGTGCCGACGGGCGGCGCTGGATTCGCCTGACCGGCGGGAATTTGGAGTTTGATTTGGGCTACGACTTCCTTGGCCATTGTGTTTCGTTAAATCGTTAAATCGTTGAATCGTTAAATCGGAAGGTTAGCCTCTCTCCACCTGCCAGTATTCTAGTTCGACCGGCGTGGCGCGGCCAAAAATGGTGACGGAGACGCGGAGTTTGCCGCGCTCGGGATCGATTTCTTCGACGATGCCGTTCTGATTTTGAAATGGGCCATCGGCGACCTTGACGGTTTCGCCAACTTCGAAGCTGACCTTCGGTTTCACCTTTTCTTCGCGCTCTTTCATTTGCGCGAGCATGTTGTCCACTTCGGATTGGCGCATCGGGATCGGTTTGTCCTTCGTGCCGGCAAAACCGATCACGCCGGGTGTGTCGCGGATGAAATACCAGGTGCGCCCGACGAGCTGATTGTTTTCATCGAGCAAATGCATGTTCACGATCAAGTAACCGGGAAAAAATTTGCGCGTCGTCTCGCTTTTCTTGCCCTTTTTGATTTCCGAAACGCGCTCGGTCGGAACGAGCACTTCGTAAATCAAATCGCTCATCTCCTCGGTCTTGATGCGTTTCTCGATATTCTCCTTCACCTTGTTTTCCTGGCCGGAGAGCACGTGCACGACGAACCATTGATCTTTTGCTGCGAGCGCTTGTCCCATAATCAGTGCAACCGGGTAAAGAAATGGACGAAATTGACGAGAACGAAATCGAAGAGCGCAACGTAACCGCCGAGCAGCAACATCGCGATGATGACAACCAGCGTTGAGTCAGTCAGCTCCTTGTAGCGGCGGACTCCTTTTTCCTTCGATTCCCATGGCCAGGAAGCTTTTTGCAGCTCGACCTTCACTTCGTTAAAAAAGTTTTTCGTCTTTGTGATCACGGTGAGATGTCGATCTTGTAATTGTCGGTCTTGCGGTCAAACACGCCAGGAGGGACTCGAACCCCCAACCGACGGTTTTGGAGACCGCTACTCTACCAATTGAGCTACTGGCGTAAGTCTTTTGTCATTCTGAACGTCAGTGAAGAATCTCCCAATCGATAAGTGGTGAGATGTCTCGACTTCGCTCGACATGACACAACAGCTTAATCCAAAATTTCGCTGACGCGACCCGCGCCGACGGTTTTTCCGCCTTCACGAATAGCGAAAAGAATCGTCTTTTCCATCGCAATGGGCGTGATCAGCTCAACTTCGATGGCGATGTTGTCGCCGGGCATGACCATTTCCACGCCATCGGGCAATTTCACGGTCCCAGTCACGTCGGTCGTGCGGAAATAAAATTGCGGCCGGTAATTGGTAAAGAACGGCGTGTGGCGACCGCCCTCTTCCTTACTCAGCACGTACACTTCCGCCTTGAATTTCTTGTGCGGCGTGATCGACCCGGGCTTGGCGATGACCTGGCCGCGCTCGACGTCTTCTTTCTTCGTGCCGCGCAGCAAAACGCCGACATTATCGCCCGCGCGCGCTTCGTCGAGCAGTTTGCGGAACATTTCGATGTCGGTCGCGGTCGTCTTCGCGGTTGGCCGAATCCCGACGAGCTCGACTTCCTCCATTTTCTTGAGAACGCCGCGCTCGACCCGACCGGTCGCGACAGTGCCGCGGCCTTCAATGTTGAACACGTCCTCGATCGGCATGAGAAATGGCTGATCGATCGGTCGCTCCGGAACCGGAATGTAATCGTCGATCGCTGCCACCAAAGCGAGTATCTGCTTTTCGGCTTCGGCATCGCCTTCCAGCGCTTTGAGAGCGCTTCCCTTCACAATCGGAATCTTATCTCCCGGAAACTTATATTGAGTGAGGAGGTCGCGCACTTCCATCTCGACAAGGTCGAGAAGCTCGGGATCATCCACCATGTCGACTTTGTTCAAAAATACGACAACCGAAGGAACACCGACCTGCCGTGCGAGCAGGATATGCTCGCGCGTCTACGGCATCGGGCCATCGGCCGCGCTCACCACAAGGA
>CATPAW010000140.1 GCA_955652255.1 uncultured Chthoniobacterales bacterium
ATTGAAAAAGGCGCAATCGCGATAGGCATTGGGGAAGAAAACGTGCGGCGTGTTCCGAGCGATTCCGAATTTCGAATGGATGTCGCCGCGTTGCGCAAAATGATTGCGCAAGATCGACAAGAGAACTTTCGGCCAATGGCGGTGGTGGGGACCGTGGGCACGACATCGACCGCGAGCGTGGATTCGGTTCCGGAGATCGCACAGGTTTGCCGGGAGGAGAAAATGTGGTTGCACATCGACGGTGCTTACGGCGCGGGACTGGGATTATTGCCCGAGTGCAAATGGATCACCGCCGGTTGGAACGAGGCCGATTCCATTGTCATCAATCCGCACAAGATGCTTTTCGTTCCGTTGGATTTCAGCGCGCTTTACGTCCGCGACATAGGTCGCTTGCGACGCTTGTTTACGCTCGATCCAGAGCATCTACACCTCCGCGATCCTGTCGGCGCCGAGATCAACTACATGGATTACGGAGTGCAGCTCGGACGGCGTTTTCGCGCGCTCAAAGCGTGGATGGTTTGGCGCACGTTCGGCCGCGCCGGAATGATTTCTCGCATTCGCGAGCATCTGCGTCTGGCGCATTTGCTCGCCGACTGGATCAAGACCGACAATCGCTTCGAGCTGAGCGCGCCGGTGGTAATGCCGGTTGTTTGTTTTCGATTCGTCACCGCGTCTGATCGCAAGATCGACATGTTGAACAGCGAGATCGTGGAACGAATCAATGCGTCCGGGCGCGCTTATCTCACGCAAACGAAATTGGATGGCCGCACGGTGATGCGGATCGGCTTGGGAAATGTTCTGACGACCGAACAACATCTGCGCAACATGTGGGAACTCATCCAAACGAGCGTGAGCGAAGTTGCCGCGAGATAAACAAACCGTAAGGTTAACGGCTCATTCGGAATTTAGTTACAAACAATGATCACACTTCTACGCAAGCATCGTCACTGGCTCATGATCGTGATCGCGATCCTGGCCCTGCCGTTTTGCATCTATTTCGTAAAAACGGATTATAGCGCGATTCGTCCCGATCGATTCGCGCGCATTTACAATCGCGACATTACGCTGGTGGAGGCGAAGCGAGATGCGCGGCTGTTGGATCTGGCCCGCGCGCTGGAAATGCCCAGTCTTGGCCAGGATTTGGCCGCAGGCGCAAATAAAAATGATCAGGGCCAGGTTTATGCACAGTTCATTTTGAATCTCCAAATCCTTCGGCACGAAGCGGCGCGGCTCGGGATTCGGCCGACGCAGTCTGAGATTGTCGATGTTGTCCGCAATTTGAAAGCGTTTCGCGGCGGGTCGGGGTTCGACCTCAACAAATACAACGACTTCGTTCAAAACGCGCTTTCGCCAAATGGTCTGAGCGAAGCGCAGATCGAGGAAGTGGCGACTGATGAGCTTTGCCTGAGCCGCATTAAACAGCTTTTGGCGACTGGTGTGTCTCTGCCTGAAAACGAGAGCAAAGCAAATTATGAGGAAGCCTACGGCAAACTTTTCGTCAGCGTTATCCGATTGCGCTCAGCGGATTTCGCGAAGGACATTCAGGTGACGGACGATGACGTGCGCAAGTATTATGAATCGCACAAGGCTGAATTTAAAAGCGACGAGAAGCGCAAGGTCGACTTCGTCAGTCTCTCGTTAACTGACGAACAAAGGAAACTGGCGGGCAAAGAGCGGATTGATGCTCTCCAGAAATTGGCTGATCGCGCGAACGATGTCACGCAGGCGATGTTGGAAAAGGGTGCAGATTTCAAACAGGTCGCGGAGAAGTTTCAGCTGCCTCTTCACGGTACCGGTGAGTTCACCGCGGCAGCGCCCGATCCGCAGTTGAATGTCGATCCACGGCTGGGAAGCGCTGCTTTTCAATTGACGTCGCAGGAGTTGGTGAGCGACCCGATCCAGGTGGTCGATGGGTTTTATATTCTGCATCTGGCAGGGATCGTTGAAGCGCGTCCGCTGACAATCGACGAGGCAAAGCCGAGGATCGTAGAGGCAATCAAGAACGCTCGAACCCGGGAGTTGATCACGACCAAAGGTGCCGAGATCGTGCGTCAGTTGCGCGAAGCTACAAGCTCCGGCCAGCCGCTCGAGGCGGCGATCCAAAAGACCGGAGTGAAGGCTGAGAAGCTCGCTCCTTTTTCGCTCTTGGAAGATCCGACCGCAAAATCAAATGACAAACCGGAGCCGAAAAATGAGCCGTCCGATCTTATCGCGATCAAAAACGCCGTTGCGCAAATTGAGCCCGGCAGCGTGAGCGACTTTTTCCCGTGGGAAGACGGCGGGGTGATTGCGGTGTTGGAGAAGCGCGAACCGCCCGACCCTGCGAAGTATCCGGGAAGCAAAGCCGCCTTTGACCAACGCTACCTCGGCAACAAACGAACGATTGTTTTCCACGAATGGCTGCGCGACCGGCAGCGCGACGCCGGCCTGCAATTTTCGCACGGCTAAACATTAGATCGACATCGTCGATTTCCGAAAATGGAGACGCGCGACGAAATTTTTGATGATGCCAACGGCGACCTCGCCATCGGAGAGCTCGAAAGCGCGGTCGAGAAATATCGGCGCTGCGTCGAGATCGATCCTGAATTTTTCGATGGCTGGCACGCGCTCGGTATGGCGCTGATGAAGCTCGGTCGTTTTCCGAAAGCGATCGAAGCCGGCAGAAGAGCGACTGAGCTTCGGCCTAACGATCAAATCGGCTGGACTAGCCTCTCGCTATTTTACAATCGCAACGGGGACATCAAAGAAGCCGAAGCCGCCGGCGCCAAAGCGAAGGTCCTTTCTTGGGGCGGCAAGATCGCGAAGGAATAAGAACCGCCTCGCACAAAGGCTGCAAAGGACACAGCGACTAAGACGTTCGTAAAACTCTGTTCCATCTATCTTTCCTTTGTGATCTTTGTGATCGTTGTGATCGTTGTGATCGTTGTGAACGTCGTGACCGTTGTGCGAGGTCTGTCACCAGATGTTCACGCGCTTGTCTGCCGGGCGGACCATCGGGCTGTTGCTCGGAATGTTAAATGCCTTCGCGAACTCGGGCAGATTCGAGAGCGGTCCGTCCACGCGGTAGCGCGCGGGTGAATGCGGATCAGTGTTCAAGCGCAACTTCAGATCTTCATCGCGCTGTTTCGATTTCCAGATCGTGGCGAAAGACAAAAAGAAACGCTGCTCCGGAGTAAAGCCGTCAATTTTTTTCTCCCGCGCCGCCGGATTTTTATCGAGTGCTTTTTGCAACGCGGCATAGGCGAGTTTGACTCCGCCGATGTCGGCAATGTTTTCGCCCTGGGTCAATTCGCCGTTGACGTGCATACCGGGCAGCGGTTCGTACTCCGCGTACTGCGTCACGACCGCTTGGGAGCGCTCTTTGAATTTCGCGGCCGATTCGGGCGACCACCAGTCGCGTAAATTTCCGGTCGCATCGTATTGCCGGCCCTGATCGTCGAAGCCGTGAGTCATTTCATGTCCGATGACGGCGCCGATTCCGCCGTAATTGACCGCGTCATCTGCTTTCGCATTAAAGAACGGCGGCTGCAAAATTCCAGCTGGAAAAACGATTTCGTTCATCGTGGGGTTGTAATACGCATTCACCGTCGGCGGCGTCATACCCCATTCCGTCCGGTCGACCGGCTTGCCGATTTTCTTGAGGTCGCGATTGACCTCAAAATTCTCCGCGCGCATCGCATTCAAGATAAATGGGCCGCGGTCGATCTTGAGCAGCGAGTAATCGCGCCATTTATCCGGGTAACCGATTTTGACACCGAAGGCGGTCAGTTTTTTCAGCGCTTCCTGCTTGGTCGGTTCGTCCATCCATTCCAGCGTCTTGATTCGATCGCTCAGCGCTTCCTTCAGATTATTGATCAGCTCAAGGGCGCGCGCCTTTGCTTCCGGCGGGAAATTCTCCGCGACATAAAGTTTGCCGAGCGCTTCACCAATGGCCTGATCGGTCGAAATGACGACACGTTTCCACCGCGGCTTGATTTGTTTCGTGCCGCGCAGAGTCGCGTCGTTGAAATTGAAATTTTCATTCACAAAATCCTTGGAGAGCTCGGCGGCGGCGGCGTTGATGAGATGCCAGCGCAAATAAGTTTTCCAATCGTCGATCGGGGTGTTCGCGAAAGTTGCATTGGCGGCTTTGAAGAAGTCCGGCTGACGAACGTTGATGTCGCCCGGTTCGATCAGATTGATTTCTTTGAAGTAATCGGCCCAGTTCCAATCCGGCGTGAGTGCCTGCAGATCGGTCTGCGGCATTTTGTTGTAGTTCTTCTGCGGATCGCGCAATTCGACGCGGGTGCGCGAGGCTTGTGCGAGCGAAGTTTCCAACGCGAGAATCTTTTTTGCATGATCGCTTGCGGTGTTGGCTGGCTCGCCGAGCAGCGTCAACATCTTCGCGACATGATCGACATATTGGTCGCGCAACTTCTTCGAAGCATCGTCGGTCTTCGTGTAATAATCGCGGTCCGGCATGCCGAGCCCGCCCTGGACGCAGTTCGAAATCACCATTGTGCTGTTCTTGTCGTCCTGCCCGGAGCCGAACCCGAAGAATGCGCCCACGCCGAGAGTGTGGAGATGCGCGATCTCCTTGAGCACATCGTTGCGATCTTTCATCGCGTCGCTGCGTTTGAGCTCATCGTCCAGCGGTTTGGTTCGCATGGCTTCGATCGTTTTCTCATCCATCCCGCTCCCGTAATAATCACCGACCTTCTGCATTTCCGGCGCGGTTTTTGGATCGACATGTGACTTCGCGGCTTTCTCCGCGATCTCGTGCAATGCGTCGTTGTTTTTCTCGATCAATTCGTTGAAGCTGCCCCAGCGCGAATATTCCGGCGGAATCTCCGTCCGTTTGATCCAGCCGCCGTCTGCGTACATAAAAAAATCGTCCTGCGGCTTGACCGACGTATCCATGTCCTTTGGATCAATCGGCGGCGGATTTTTCTCGGACTTTGGTTGCGGCGCGGCCTGCAAAGCAAACACGCCCAATAAGCTGATCAGAATGGCGGACAGGAACTTAAACATCGCAGAAGAAACGCGAGATGACCTCGCTTGTCCACTGCGGAAGCAGCATCTTCTGTAGCGGCTGTCGCCTCCGTGAAGGGCGGAGCCCAACGGCCTCAATTTCTGTGGGTTACAACAGTGGTTCCCGGTCTTATTACGTTGACCCTTTTCGCGGTATCCCTAGGTTGGGGCTCAACCACGAACCGAAAGGACTTATGAAGAAATATATTACCTATGCAATGACCGCCTTCTTCGCGACGATCGCTGTTTCGATCGCTGCCCCGGACAAGAATGCGATGATGGCGAAAGAAACAGCGGCCTGGCAGGCCTTCAAGGACAAAAAGGCAGATGACTTTAAGAAGGTCGTCGCCGCCGACTTCCTCGGCGTTTATGCCGAAGGCGTCTCCAACATGAAAAAGGAGATGGATGACATGCAAAAGTGGGACATGAAATCGTTTGCCATGAGCGATTACAACGTCGTCTCTGCTGGAGCAGGCACGATGATGTCGAGTTACAAGGTCACCGTCGAGGGGACGTATGATGGGAAGGACGCCTCCGGCACCTTTAACGCCGGCTCCGTCTGGAGAATGAAGAACGGCGAATGGCAGGCCATTTTCCACACGAACGTGAAACAGGAGGCAGCAGCCAAGCCGGCCGGTTAATAATCGACGCTATCGTTTGATCCAGTCGATTGGATCTTAAACAGTCGCGGGATACAGCGCGTGCGAGTCGCACGCGCGCTGCTCTCGCTGCGACGTCTTCTACGCCGTTGGAAATTTGGCCGTAGGAATTGCCTCGCACAAAGTCCACCAAGGACACGACGTAATTCGTAATTCATCGGGAGGTCGTTGTGACCGTTGTGTCCGTAGTGCGAGGTCTCTTACGCGTGTTGACTTCACTCGCGTGAGTCTTATTCTGACCGAGACAATAAGTGCGGGGGAGCCGCCTGGCTGAGAGGTCCGAAAAATTCGGACGACCCCTTGAACCTGATGCGGGTAATGCCGCCGCAGGGAGCGAGGTCGGCCATGCGAATTTCCGCGCATGGTGATGAACACGAAAAAAGATTCTCGTAAAACTGGAGGGACGCGCGCTGTCGCGTCCCAAGATAACGGCGCCGACAGCGCGGCGCCCTCCACCGACAAGCCGCTCCCTAATAGCAAGAAGGTTTACGTGCAAGGGCAGCGTCATGCTGAAGTGCGTATTCCATTTCGTGAGATCAGTCTCGCGCCGACGAAATCGATAAACGGCGAGATAGAAGTGAACGAGCCGGTGCGCGTTTATGACACGAGCGGCCCGTGGGGCGATCCAAATGTAGATGTCGATGTTACGAAAGGTTTGCCGCCGCTGCGTACGAGATGGGTTCGCGACCGCGGCGATGTGGAAGAGATCGAGGGACGAAAGGTTAAACCAATTGATGACGGTTATCTTTCGGAGAAGCACGCCGCGAGCGCGAATGGCAGCGACGGAAAACAATTCGCAATTGCGCGCAAACCATTGCGCGCCACGCCCGGGAAAGTCGTCACGCAGTTGTGGTACGCGCGTCAGGGAATCGTCACGCCCGAGATGGAGTTCATCGCCATCCGTGAAAATGGTCGCGCGAGCAATTCCTTTGTAGGGGAAGCTGCC
Organism: uncultured Chthoniobacterales bacterium; assembly: GCA_955652255.1. Taxonomy (GTDB): domain Bacteria; phylum Verrucomicrobiota; class Verrucomicrobiia; order Chthoniobacterales; family UBA10450; genus UBA10450. Next base: position 6,616 of record CATPAW010000140.1, read on the forward strand.
AGCTTCCCCTACAACCGGAACGATCTTCGCCAGCAACACGCTGGCGAATCGTTCGGTGCCGCGATGCGGCACGAGATCACCCCGGAATTTGTCCGTGACGAAGTCGCGCGGGGGCGCGCCATCATCCCCGCAAACATCAATCACCCGGAAAGCGAGCCGATGATCATCGGCCGTAATTTCCTCGTAAAGATCAACGCCAACATCGGCAACAGCGCCGTCGCGTCGTCGATCGAGGAAGAAGTCGAGAAGATGCGTTGGGCGACGAAGTGGGGCGCCGACACGGTGATGGATCTTTCCACCGGCAAAAACATTCACGCCACGCGCGAATGGATCATTCGCAACTCTCCGGTGCCGATCGGCACGGTGCCAATTTATCAGGCGCTCGAAAAAGTCGGCGGCCGCGCGGAAGAATTGACTTGGGAAATTTATCGCGACACGCTCATCGAACAGGCGGAGCAGGGGGTGGATTACTTCACCGTCCACGCCGGCGTGCTCCTGCGTTACATCCCGATGACGGCGCGGCGCGCCACCGGCATCGTCTCGCGCGGCGGCTCGATTATGGCGAAATGGTGTCTCGCTCATCATCAGGAAAGTTTTCTCTATACGCATTGGGACGAGATCTGCGAGATCATGGCCGCTTACGACGTGAGCTTTTCAATCGGTGACGGTCTGCGGCCGGGCTCAAT
>CATPAW010000141.1 GCA_955652255.1 uncultured Chthoniobacterales bacterium
CTCAGGTTATCCCATTCGGACATTCACGGGTCAAAGCGTGTTTGCCGCTATCCGTGACTTATCGCAGCTTACCACGTCCTTCATCGCCTATTGGCACCAAGGCATCCATGATGCGCTCTTTGTAGCTTGATCAATCTGTTCCGGTCCCACTCGCGCGGGACCAGAGATTTTTATGATAACTGAAACTCTCGGCCCCGATCCGAAGATCGGAGCGCTTGGATTCAGACTCAGCTCTTAAAGTTGTACTTTTTTACTACCCTGTATGTAGATGTCAAAGAACCAGCTCTTTCGTACATTTCAGACCACAAAAAAAACTCAATCGCATGCCGACGATAATTCACGTTTCCGTTAATCATGGCCGGGACAAAATTGAGTCCAATTTGCAGTCCCAAATGTACGTAGAACGAACTCCTGGATTATGAGGAGTCCCGCTTCCAGCGGGATAGATAAAATAACGCACATTCAGGGGCCGTCAACACATTTTCGAGAAACTCCTGTAAAATTAGCATTTCCGCATCATCCCAACCCACGGCGGTTTACGACCGAATGGCTAAGCCGAAGCTAAAATTCGAATGTTTTCGTGTGCCAAAAGAGAAGATGCCCATCCACCCCAGCAGTAACGACAACAGCCCGGTGGCCAGCATAAAATGCGGCCGCAGCCGCAGCGCGGCGTGCGCGCTCGGCAGCGAAAAGTTACGTGGTAAAGTCGCGCTCATCACCCGCGGCGATAGCGGTATCGGGCGCGCGGTCGCCATTTTTTTTGCAAAAGAAGGCGTGGATGAGGACGTGAGTTATTTCAAAGAAGATAAAGACGCGCGTGGAATAGGACGGCTCGTGGGAGGCCCAAGGCCGGAAATGTCTTCTCGCGTGTCGGTACTCTATCGAGCGCAAAGGCGCTGGATAAGTTTCTGCCACCAGGTCGTGCGCCCGGCGTTTTCCTTTCGCAAAGTCTTAATTATCTGCCACGCCCTGTGACATTCGCTGTCCAAAGTCGCCACGTACTGGACCCGCTCATTTACGCAGCCTCCATTTCATCGAAGGCGGCAGGCGAAGCTTCAGGCGGCTGCGTTTTTTTTTCGACCTGAGTAGAAAGTCGCGTTGCCTGCTCGACGAGGCTCGGATCAGTTTCGGGGTCGCCGATTTTGAAATCAGCGGGGACGTTGGAGCTGTTGATTCGCTTTTCGAGAGGAGTCAAACATTCTGCAGTGTACGGTTCACCGAGGAAATCGAGCAGCGATCGCATGGCAGCCTCTGGTGTATCCAAGAAGTCGGAATACAGTAGCCGGAAGACGACGCCCGGACCGTAGGCCCGTTCGGCCAAAAGACAGCTACTCACTGTGCGTAGCCAATACTCGTAGGCCTCCTGCTCGTTGGCGATCAGGCTGCCGCCAGCGATGCGATGAAAGTTTAGCATCGAACGCACCACCGAGGTGACGTCACGAACGGTGTGGATGAACAAGGCTTTCGGAAAGAGTTTGCGCAAGCCGCAAATATGTAAGGAGGTATTCCGGCGTTCCGTCAACCCAGCGAGTTTTTCGGTTGGCCCCCGGCAGCGCTGCCATTGCAGCGTCGGGCACAGCATTTGGGACGGCACGCGCGGCATATCCCGACCGCTTTCTCTCGAGATCTTTGCGGTGATTCAGGATTAAATCATTGATGCTCTGGCCGAAGTGCGCGAAGAATTCCTCGCGTTGAATGTCCATTGCACTTAAGATAGAGCGATTCTCGCGTGCCGCTCCGATTTGGTAGCGAATGCCGAGATCAACCGCGAAATCTCCCATCCAGGAGGACTCTGGAAGTACGAGTATGTTTGGATGTTGGCCCAGACACCAAGTGAGAATGCTTGTACCGGAGCGCCCACCACGAAAATTGGCTTGTTGGTTGGTATGGCAGCGGACAAGTCCATCTCCTAGTCGTGGTGGAACACAGGGCTAAGACCATTTACCTCGCCATAAGAATCTTTTTCGACCGAGAGTTCGTGCCCTAGAACAAGGTCGCGTGCGATCGGGTCCATTACTGTTCGTTTGAAAGCCAAGAAATGATCGGAGGTTCTGAATCGAAATCCAGAAATTTATCTCTCATGCTGGGGGCCCAGGCTGGCGGCTTCCTTCAAGAAAATCTGATAATCGCGGATGTAGTCTGCGGGATCATAGTATTCAGAGGCGAATACGAGTAGCCTTGAGTCCTGCGAGTGTTTGTATTCGGTGGCCCACACCATTGGAGGCACATGCACGCCAAACGTGGGGCGATCCAAGAGGAACTCTTCCCGGTTCAATCCATCATCCACGACTACCGCGCAGGAACCACGGACGCAGAGCAGGAACTGGTGACAAGTGCGGTGCGCGTGCTCCCCTCGGAGGTCGAAGCTCGGTACATCGAAAGTCATAAAGTATCGCTTTGGGACAAACGGAAGTGTTCGCTCAAATTCGCCAACAGTTAGGTTGCCGCGGGGATCGCGGATTAAAGGCAATTCATAGATCTTCACGCCTCTGACTTTTGATTCCGTGGCCTGTACCGGGGCGGAGGAAGGAGCGGCAGAGCGCGCAGGCGCTTCCAGCGTATTAGCAAACGCTACCACAGTTGCCGGATTGCCCGCCACAATGGCATGAGGCCGCACCGACCGCGTGACCACAGCGCCGGCATCCACCACGCCATACTCGCCTATGGTGACGCCAGCGCAAAGCGTCGCACTAGCCCCAATTTTGCAACCGCGCCGCAAAACGATTGGATTGTCTGTCACGTTCCCGCTGTGAGAATCGCGGTCTGATAAAAAAGTAGCATGCGCGGCAATAGAAACCTCATCCTCAATGATCGTCCCCGCGCAGATCTGGGCCGACCCTCGGATTATTACGCGGTCCCCGATGACCGCAGCTTTCCCTATGCACACATGCGGCCCGATCACACAGTTTTTGCCCACTCTCACTTTGTGCGCGATGTAGGCGAAAGCCTCTACTTGAGTGTTAGGGCCAATGTCTTTGCTTTCAGACAACGCCGACGGATGGATCGAGGACTGCCTCATGATTATTAATCTAGCGCGCAGACGGAAGACTCCCTGGGGCGGTGTGTGGTTACCGCGCGGACAAGAGATTGCGGTTTTCCTGAAACTGTCATGTAGGCACGTCCGACATATTCGCCGATGACCCCGAGGATAAGGAGCTGGCTGCCAGAAAATAAGCTAATCGCAGCCATCAGCGAACTCCAACCCACTTGAGGGACTTTGAAGAAAAGGGCTTGTATGACCGCGATCGTGAGCATGATGACACCAATGACGCAGAGCAACGCACCCATCAGACTCGCCACCCGAAGCGGCATGATACTAAAGTTGAAAAACATATTCAACCATAGGCGCACGAGTTTGCGCAGAGTGTATCCACTCCGGCCCCCTACGCGTGGTTCATGCCTTACCAGCAGGCGCTCGATGCGGTTGGTCGCGCCCAGAATCAGACCATCAATGTAAGGATATGGCCCTCGATACTGGATGATGCGATCGATGAGTTCCCGGTTGTGAGCGCGGAAGCTACACAGGTAAAGATCCTTCGGCTTGCCGAGGAGGAAAGTGGCTGCAGCATTCGTAAGCCAGCTTCCCATATTGCGGAACCAATGATGCTTCTTCTCATCGTAATAAGCGTACACGACGTCCGCTCCCGTCTCGCGGAGGTGATCGAGCATCCTGAGTGCCTCCTCGACCGGGTTCTGCAAATCGTCGTCGAGGTTGATAACGAACTTTCCCCGAGTGTGGCGGAAACCTTCCAGCACCGCCGAATGCTCCCCGAAGTTTCGCGCCATGTCAATAAGCATCACTGGAATTGGCATAGAGGGAATAATGGTCTTTGCGCGGGCATACGTATCATCTTGACTAGCATCGTTCACAAGGATGAGTTCGTAGCCTCCCGGAAGTGGCAAGTCGCGAAACGCGTCGAAATGCTTTACCATACTGTCGCCCGTATTGTAGAGCGGCACCACGAATCTTGAGAGAAAGTCAGGTTGATCTGGCTCCATCGTAGACTAGAGCTTTCTGCCCACACTATACACC
>CATPAW010000142.1 GCA_955652255.1 uncultured Chthoniobacterales bacterium
GAGCCAGCCCGGCAGCTGGACGAAGCGTTCGGCCACCCCCGCGCCGATGTAAGTCGGATAACCGCCAAACAATTCATCCGCGCCCTCGCCGACGAAAGCCATCTTGCTTTCCTGGGCGGCGCGCTGGGCCAGCAACGTCGCCGGAATCCACGCGGGGTCAGCCAGGGGTTCGCCCACCAGGCGGATGAGCGATTTCAATCCATCCCGCACGTCACCGGGTTTGACCTGCACCGTCACGAGTTCCATTTTCAATTGTTTCGCCACCGCCGCCGCGAAGCGGCCTTCATCGAAGGATTGTTCCTCAAAACGCAGGGTGTAGGCTTTCAATGGACGCTTCGGGTGCAGCGACCGGACCACCGCCGAAACCAACGACGAGTCAATGCCGCCGCTCAGAAAGACACCGAAGTCCACGTCCACGTCGCTCTGGCGACCGACGGCGGTGCGGAACGTTTGATCGAACGTGTCGAGTGATGACGGCTGTTTGGCCGTCTCCGTGATCTGCCAGCGCCAGTAGGATTTTCGGCGCACGCCGCCCATGTCGAACTGGATCAATTCGCCGGGCGCGACCTTCCGGATTTCGCCGAACGGCGTGTCCGGTGAGGGGAAGATTCCGAACTGAAGATATTTTCGCAGCGCTTCCTGGTCGAGGTTGACCGGCAAGCGACCGGGGGCGACCAAGGCGGCAATCTCGGTGGCAAAAATGATTTCGTTTCCGTTCCTTGCATAAAACAGCGGGCGTTCCCCGGCGCGGTCGCGCACCAGGGTAAGGCGCCGGTTGCGCGAGTCCCACACCGCAATGGCAAAGGCCCCGACGAGCCGCCTCGCGAACGCTTCGCCAAGTTCGAGATACAGCCCGGGGATCACCGCCACGTCCGTTTCCTGTTGCACCGGGCGGCCCCGCTCCGCCAGCCAGCGGCCCAACTCACGATGATTGTCAATCTCCCCGTTGCAGACGGCTATCACACCGCTCTCCGCGTCCACCATCGGTTGGTTGAGCTGATCGTTCGGACCACGAATGGCCAGCCGCGTCGCGCCCAGGACCGCCGACCCGATGTCCACCTGGCCGGTGGCATCCGGGCCGCGGTGGGACAAGGACCGGAGCATTGCCATCACTCGGAGATGGGCGGCTTCGGGAGACGTTAGGCTGGAAAAGGCGACATTGCCGCAGATGCCACACATTTCAGGAACCTCCCGGGGCTGGCAGCTGGGATCGTGTTAAGATAGGCATTCGCGCCTTGCAAATTGTACTGTTGCTCGCGATGGCGCAACCCACCCAGCAACAGGGACACATCGACGCGACCATATCCAGTGCCCGCGCGACGCGCAATCAGTGGATGGACGACTCTCTGCATAGGGACTCACATATCCAGTCATGAAGAAAAATCTGAGTTGTGCTAATCTCTGCACTGAGAAATGAAATTGATCGATCGATTTGTCAGCCGCGAGTTGATCGTGAATGTGCTCTTTGCCATCGCGGTGCTCAGTCTGGTTCTCGTCGTCGGAAACATATTCCGCAAACTTCTTCCTTTGCTGGTGAATCACGACGTGCCACTGGAATACCTGGTTAGTTTCATCGCTTATGTGCTGCCGTTCTCCCTCATTTTTACGATCCCGTGGGGATTGCTGACCGCGATCCTGCTCGTCTTCGGCCGGCTCTCGGCGGACAACGAATTGATCGCGCTGCGCTCGAACGGCGTGAGCGTTACGCGCGTTTGCGTTCCACTGGCCGCGATCGCGCTCGTCAGCACCGCGATCTGTCTTTGGCTCAACGTGCAGGTGGCCCCGGCCGCGCAGGAAAAATTGCGCAGCACCATTTTCGATCTGGCGACGCGCAATCCGATGGCGCTTTTTGGGAGCGATCAGGTGATCGATCAATTTCCCGGTCGCAAGATTTATGTTGGGAAAAAAGAAGGGAACAAGCTCGAGAATATCACCGTCTTTGAATTGAACGGAAATTCGCTTCCGGTAAAAGTCACTTATGCGCGTACCGGAATGCTCGAGGCCGATTTGGCGAACAAACAAATTCTCATGCATCTTTATCAGGCGCGTTATCAGGCGCGCGATGAAAAGGATCCGTTCGACCTGCGGAAGATGCGCGATGGAATTAACGTGACTGAAGGGACGCTGCCGATCAGTCTGGAAGAGCTTTACGAAAAACAAAAAAAACGGCCGTACCGTTCCGCCTTGTCGATCGAACAACTTCTCGAACAACTGAAGAGCGCCAGTACGCGGGAACGCAGCGCCAGCCGCACCGAAATCAACAAACGCTTTTCATTTCCGTTCGCCTGCATCGCGTTCGCCATCATCGGTGTGCCGCTTGGCGTTACTGCCCACCGCAGCGAGACTTCGGTTGGCTTTGCCATGGGATTGATCGTTGCCATCTCTTATTTTTTATTTGTCATCATCGACGACACGCTGCGGTCCAATCCGCACGTTCCTCCAGAGTTACTGGTTTGGTTTCCGAATGTGCTCTTTCTTGTGCTCGGAGCATTTCTTTTTCGGAGATTGAGCAAGCAGTAGAGTTCTTAAGCGCTTGGTTTCCGATTTTTGGGCGGAAGGCCGATGCAGATTTTGCCGTCGCGGATTTCCACTTTAAACGTTTTCAAGTCCACATTCGCCGGTCCGTTGGTGACTTTTCCGGTTCGCACATCGAAACATGAGTTGTGCCATGGGCATTGCACGTTGAAGCCCTCAAAACTGCCTTCGGACAGCGGACCGAAGCGGTGCGTGCAAAATTCCTGGAGGGCGTAAAAGTGATTGTCGATCTTAGCGATCGCTATGACCTGACCATCGATTTCGACCCGTAATGTCTCTTTGTCTTGCAGACGTTCCGCTTCGGGAACCGGAATGAAAACAACATCGTATTTTTCATTCTGAGCGAAATGCGCCATTGAAAAATGGAGCGTGTCCTCCGATGTCGGCGTGCGTCGTTTATGCCGGCCAACACCGATGCCGTCGTCGTAAACGAGACGACCGCCCAGATAACCGGAAGCGGAGAGAAGTGCGATGCCCACCAGCGACAGGATCAACGGCAGCAGCGGGATTTTGGAATCGGCGAGCATCGATGAGCGGACGCCCAAATTGATTCCGTAAAGCGCAACGACAATCAGATTCAAAGTCATGTGCGCCGTCGCAGTGCGTTTGGCGGGATGATCGCTGCGGATATCGGTGTAATCGACGAAGCCGGGCACGGCGGCGAACAGCGCGGTGATAATTCCCACAAGCATGGCGTAAAACGAATCGCGCACGAGGTTTGGCACAGACGGAAAAGCAAGACTGGCCAGATCAAGCACGAAGCTCAGGACAAACAGGCCGATCGGAAAATGGACCAGCATCGGATGCGCCGGGTGCCGCAGCGGTTTGCCTTCGAGAAAATCTTTCAGCATCGGTCTTTCCTATTCCGGCGGAACCTTTGCGCCGCCGGCTTCGGCGATTTTGCGCCACTTCTTTTTCGACATCCGCGCGACGCTGATGCCGTATTGATAAACCATCATGCCGCCCAGATAAGCAGAGCCAACCAGAAGTGCCGTGCCGATAGCCGAGAGCAGCAATGGCGCGCCGGCAACCTTTACGTCCTGGCGAAACGTTTGCATGCGCAAGCCGAGGTTGATCGCAAACAACAAGGCAACGGCAAGATTCAGTCCCATGTGATACAAGCCAATTTTCCACGCCGGTTTTTCTTTCTTGATGCCGGTCCAATCGACCAAACCGGTGGGTATGGCCAGCAGCGAGGCGGCCAGTCCGAAAACGATTGCGTAAAAAGAAAGGCGGACCATGGCGTTGCCGCCAATGTTCCATTGCGAAAGCAGATCGAAGATCAGCGCGCCGGGCCACATCGCCATCGGCACGTGCACAATGATTGGGTGCAACGGATGCTTCAGCCATTTCCCCTTCAGAAAATCAAACAGCCATTTCATAGCATGGAATTGCGCATCTTTCTTAAAACATCGGGGCTCACCGCTGTTGCAAACTTAATTAAAACCAGGATTGTAACTCCAGATTATTGTAACGACGAGCTGTCGTCGGCTCGACGTAGTCTCGCCCTACCGGGAAAACGGAGTTGCAAATCGGACGGTCTTCGTTACCTTGCGCGTTCCTTTATGGCCAAGACCTCCTGGATCAATCGTAACGAACGCAAACGCGCGACGGTCAAGAAATACGCCGCCGTGCGCGCCGAGTTGAAGGCGAAGAAAGATTATGCCGGTCTCGCGCAACTGCCGCGCGATGCCAGCCCGACGCGAGTGGTGAATCGTTGCGAAGTCACCGGCCGCCGGCGCGCTTTCATTCGTCGCTTCAAAGTTTCGCGCCTGACTTTTCGCGAGCTTGCCTCCCAGGGATTGATCCCTGGCGTGACGAAATCAAGTTGGTAGAATCTGCGAGGCGGGTTTCGGATGCAGGCATGCATCCGCGCAATGAACTGTTTGTTGTTCCCATTTTTCGCAGTAACACCAATGGCCGGTGCGATCTTGACTCATTGGGATTCGCCCGGCGTCGTGATTGGAAAACTGGCGGTGATCGCGGCGCTCGTCGCGCTCAACGGTTTCTTCGTCGCGTGCGAATTCGCCATCGTCAAAGTGCGGGCCAGTCAACTCGAGGCGCTGGTGGAGGAGGGGAATTTGCGGGCGAGTTTTGCCAAATATGTCCGCAGCCATCTCGATGCTTATCTTTCGGCGACGCAGCTCGGCATCACGCTGGCGAGTCTGGCACTGGGCTGGATCGGTGAACAATTTCTGGCGCAAATGCTCCAGCCATTTTTCGCGCTGCTGCACATTTATTCGCACGCATTTGTCACGTCGGTCTCAGTTGCGCTTGCCTTCGTCGGCATCACATTTTTGCACATCGTGTTCGGCGAACTGGGGCCAAAATACACGGCCATCGCGAATCCATTGCCGGTTGCGCTTCGCCTGGTCCGACCGCTCGGCGCGTTTTATGTCTTGTTCAAACCGGCCATCTGGCTCCTGCACAAGTCTTCCAATTTTCTCCTGCAAAAAGTGTTGCGCCGGCAACCCGTGCCGAGCACGGAATTGGCGCATAGCGAGGAAGAATTGCGGCTCATTCTCGATCAAAGCGAGAAATCGGAAGAGGTCTCGCCGCTTGGCCGCGATTTGTTGACCAATGTCCTCGATCTGCGCCGCCGCGTCGTGCGGGACATCATGACCCCGCGCGGTGAAGTTGTTTCACTAAATATTGAGGACAGCTTCGAAGATAACGTAAAGAAAGCGCTTGCGTCCAAGCACACACGTTTTCCACTTGTGCGCGGCCATCTCGATAACACGCTCGGCCTTGTTCACGTCAAGGAACTGGTGCCGATGATGCGCGATCCGCAGCCCGATCTTTTGCGGATCAAACGTGAGTTGATTCCGGTTCCGGAAATGATGTCGCTCGAGAAATTGCTCACGCTCTTTTTGAGCAAGCACGCGCACCTCGCCATGGTGGTCGATGAATTTGGCGGCACCGTCGGAATGGTGACGCTGGAAAACGTGCTCGAAGAACTGGTTGGCGATATTCAGGACGAGTTTGACGCGGATAAGGAAGAATTCCGCAAGATCAATGAGCACGAGTTCGCGGTGGATGGCGCACTTGGACTTTACGAATTGCGCGACGCAGCCGGTCTGGAATTGGAGAGTGCAGATGTGAGCACGATCGGCGGGTACGTCACGCATCTGCTCGGTCATCTGCCGAAGCAAGGCGAGCAGGTCAAGATCGACAATTATCTGGTCACGGTTTCGCAAACCGATGCCCGCCGCGTTCGGCAATTGCATTTTCGGAAAATGAGCGAGGCGGCTGCTGCTGCTGCGCCTGCGACCAAACCCGACGTCGCGCTTTGATTTTGTTGTAGCTGCCGCTGTCTCCGCGGCAGATCTTCGTGAATTTGTTTTCTGCCGCCAGAGACGGCGGCAGCTACAACGCGAACGATGGATTTTTTAGTCCAAACCGAAATCATCTGTCCGCATTGCGGCGAGAGTTTTCCGTTGGAAGTGGACACTTCGCAACCGGATCAATCCATCATTGAAGATTGCACGGTCTGTTGCCGGCCCATCACACTGACGATTCGTTGCCGCGCGGGCGTAATTGATTCACTCGCTGCCCGCTCGTGAACCCTCTCGGGCTGCCCGTCTACGTCGCCTTGCCCCGGCGGGCTCCGTTGTCGATCTTAACTGTAGCGGCGCTCTATGAGCGTCGCATTTATTTGTAAAATATGATGGCATGCCGATTCTCCACTGGCGCGCCGCCAATTTTTCACGAGGCTAAATGCTGATGCACGAGGAAATTTCCCGCGGCACCGGTTGGCGCCTGGATCGAACGGCGCCGAGCCTGCCGGAATCGCATCGGACGATTCTGATCGCACCGGGCGCGGGCTTTTGGCGCAAGCTTCTCGCCTTTTCCGGCCCAGGTTATCTCGTCGCCGTCGGTTACATGGATCCGGGAAACTGGGCGACGGATTTGGCAGGCGGATCGGGTTTCGGTTACACGCTTCTCAGCGTCATTCTGCTCTCGAACTTAATGGCGATTCTGCTGCAAGCTCTTTGCGCGCGGCTGGGCATTGCCACGCAGAGGGACCTGGCGCAAGCGTGTCACGATCATTATTCGCAGCCGATTTCATTGGCGCTCTGGGTTCTTTGCGAACTGGCGATTTGCGCCTGCGATCTCGCCGAAGTGATCGGTTCGGCCATTGCCTTGAATTTGCTTTTTAAAATCCCGCTCGTCATCGGTGTTTGCATCACCGGGCTGGACGTCTTGGCCGTGCTCTATTTGCAAAACAAAGGCTTCCGTTACATCGAGGCGCTGGTGGTTGCGCTGATCCTGATGATCGGCGGCTGTTTCCTTTTTGAGATTATTTTCTCGAACCCGGAATGGCGTGGCGTCTTGGACGGTTTTCTTCCCAGCTCCGACGTCGTGCGCAACCGGGACATGCTTTACATCGCGATCGGAATTCTCGGCGCGACCGTCATGCCGCATAATCTTTACCTCCATTCCTCAGTTGTGCAGACGCGCAATTACGAGCAGACGTCCGCTGGAAAAGCTGAGGCGATCAAATTTGCCACCCTCGATTCGAGCGTGGCACTTATGTTTGCGCTCTTCATCAACGCGGCAATTCTGATCGTCGCCGCGGCAACTTTTCATTCGCACCGCCAGCACGGCGTCGCGGAAATTCAAGATGCCTACAAGCTTCTTTCGCCCATGCTCGGCGTGCCCATCGCGAGTGCGCTTTTTGCCTTCGCGCTCCTCGCTTCGGGTCAAAACTCGACCCTCACCGGAACGCTCGCCGGTCAAATCGTGATGGAAGGATTTCTCAACATTCGGTTGCGTCCATGGCTGCGCCGTCTGATTACGCGGCTGGTTGCAATCGTGCCCGCCGTTTTCACCGCCGCGTTTTTCGGGACGAGCGGCACGGCGAAATTGCTTCTGCTTAGTCAAGTCATTCTCAGCCTGCAGCTCTCCTTCGCAGTTGTTCCGCTGATCATGTTCACGAGCGATCGTCGCAAAATGGGAGAGTTTATATCGCCGCGCTGGCTGCAAACATTGGCCTGGATCACGGCGGCAGCGATTATTTTGGTTAACGGAAAATATCTGTGCGATTGGGCCGGAATCAGCGCCTGGGTCGGACGCGCTCTCTAATTATGTATCAAAAAATTCTCGTCGCTCTCGAAAACAGCCGCGCCGATGAAACGCTTCTGCCGCACATCGGCGAGCTCGCGAAATTGCACGGGTCGGAATTATTGCTCGTGCACGTCGCGGATGGATTCGTTGCGCGAAATTACGAGCAACTCAAGCTCGCTGAGTCGCAAGAGATGAAAGACGACCTCGCCTATCTGGAAAATTCCGCCGGGACATTGCGCGCTCGCGGTTTGACCGTGGACACATTTCTCGCGCTGGGCGATCCGGCGGAAGGAATCTTGAAAGCGGCGGAAGATCGACAATGCGATTTGATCGCGATGACCGCGCACGGACACCGTCTCCTCGGCGACTTGCTCTACGGCAGCACGATCAACGAAGTACGGCACAAAGCGCAAGTGCCGGTGCTTCTGGTACGGGCGGGAAAGTAAAACTGCGTGCGATTTTTTCACGACGCGTTTAAAAGAACGGCGTGAAGATTTGTCTCCTCACCAACGAATATCCGCCGCACATTTACGGCGGCGCCGGCGTGCACGTGGACGGTCTCTCGCACGAGCTTGCCAAGACGATGCCGGTGGAAGTCCGTTGTTTTGGTGATCAGCGGTTTGAGAAGGGAAATCTCAAAGTCACCGGCTTTGAACTCGACACGGCCAATTTCACTTGTCCGGAGCCTTTGAAATCAGCTTTTGGCGCCGTGCAGCGCTGCATCGATTTCAATACCGCGAACATCGATGCCGATTTGGTCCATTGCCACACCTGGTATAGCCATTTCGGCGGCATTCTCGCGAAATTGAATTACGGGATTCCGCTCGTCATCACGGTTCACTCGCTTGAACCGATGCGACCCTGGAAGCGCGAACAACTCGCCGGCGGCTACGATTTTTCAGTTTGGGTTGAGAAAACTGCGCTGGAAATGGCGGACGCGATCATCGCCGTTTCCGGCGAAACCAAACGCGACATCGAGCGTTTATTCGATGTTGGTGCAACGCGCGTGCACGTGATTCACAACGGCATCGACCTCGATCAATACCGAAGAGTGGATTCAACTGACGCGCTCAAGCGGCACGGGATCGATCCGAAGAACCCGTACTTACTCTTTGTTGGTCGCATCACGCGGCAAAAAGGAATTGTGCATCTGGTGCGCGCTATTCAATACATGGACAAAGATTTTCAAATCGTGCTTTGCGCGGGCGCGCCGGACACGCCCGAGATCGCCGAGGAAATGAAAGAGGCCGTCGAAAGCGCGATGAAAAAGCGCTCCGACATCATCTGGATTGAAGAAATGGTCGATCGGAGTGCGGTCACAGAACTTTACTCGCACGCCGCCGTCTTTTGTTGTCCGTCGATTTACGAACCGTTCGGCATCATCAATCTCGAAGCGATGGCGTGCGAGACCGCGGTCGTGGCGAGCGCGGTCGGTGGCATTAAGGAAGTAGTTGTCGATGGAGAAACCGGTTTTCTCGTTCCGCTTCGGCAAATGAAAGAGAGCCCGTTCGAGCCGACCAACCCGGAGAAGTTTGCGCGCGACCTTGCCGAGCGCATCAATCAACTAATGAACGATCGACATCTGCGAGAAAAATTCGGCAAAGCTGGAAGAAAACGCGCGAAAGAAAAATTCAGCTGGGGCGCAATCGCCAAAAAAACGAAAGCCTTATACAAAACTCTTCTGTAGCGATGCTCGCAGAGCGTCGCACTCATTCGACGGTCGCAGATCGCCGCTAAAGCGTATACTTAGGCGCTTTATGTTTGTCGATCGAATCAAAGTTTTTGCGCAAGCGGGCAATGGCGGGCGCGGCTGTGTCAGTTTTCGGCGCGAGAAGTTTGTGCCGAAGGGCGGACCGGACGGCGGCGATGGCGGCCGGGGCGGCGACATTGTTCTCCGCGCAGATCGACACGTAGATAATCTGACGAATCTTTTTTACGAGCCGATCATCAAAGCGAAAAACGGTGGGCATGGTCGGGGAAAGAAAATGCATGGGCGTTCCGCGCGGGCGAAAGTTGTGAAGGTACCGGTGGGAACGATTGTTTATCGATTGCAGAATGCGGAGCGCGGATTGCGGAAAGAAGAAGACGAAGAATTGAGGACTGCGGATCCCGCAGTATGGATTGAAGAAAGCGGAAAACGCACAAGGCTCAACGCTCAACGCTCAACGCCCAATGCAGAAGCGCGTGATGAGGGTTCTGATCGATCCGCAATCCGCAATCTGAAATCCGAAATGGATTTGATGGTCGATCTTACCCGGGACGGCCGGGAATTTTTGCTTTGTCGCGGCGGCGCGGGCGGGAAGGGCAATGTCCATTTCAAAAGTTCGCGCAATCGCGCGCCGCGCGAATACACGGAGGGTGATGAAGGCGAGCAGGGACATTTTCTGTTTGAACTGCGCACGATCGCGGACGCGGGATTGGTCGGTTATCCGAACGCTGGCAAGTCGACTTTGCTGCGCGTAATCTCGGCGGCGCGGCCGAAAGTGGCGCCTTATCCGTTCACGACGCTTCATCCGATTATCGGTGTGGTCGAGTTTCCCGGCTATGGCAGGGCGACGATCGCGGATGTTCCGGGTCTGATCGAAGGGGCGCATCGCGGTCTCGGACTTGGTCACGAATTCTTGCGGCACATTACGCGGTGTCGCATTTTGCTTTTCGTTGTCGATGTTGGGGAAAGCGAGGGCCGCAATCCAATCGAAGATTTAGGAAGTCTCCGGCGAGAGATCGATCTTTACGATCCGATGTTGTCGGAACGGCCATGGTTCATTATTGCGAATAAAATGGATTTGGCAGGAGCTAGCGAAAACCTCGAAGCATTGCGGAATCGATTTCCGTCGATCGAGCTGGCAGCTATTTCCGCGAAGACCGGAGCCGGCCTGGATAGTTTGAGAATGAAGCTCGAAAAGTGGTTGGAATCGTTTCCAGTTGTTGCGGTTGCGTAAAATGTTCTCTTCGAAAAAGCGTTGCGGGCCGGTGCAATTGCAACCAGAATCGACTAATTCCGCAGATTAAAGAGCTAGACGGGGAGCGGTGCCTCGTTCATACTCTCAATCTTTTTCATGGCTAAACACGTCGTCGCCAGTTATTGCACTTCATTTCTCAAGCCGGAGATGTTGCACATTTATCGGCAGGTAAAGGCGCTGCGTGGCCTCAGGACATTTGTCATAACGAGAGAGGTGCAAAACGCGGAATCTTTCCCCTTTCGCGATATCGAAATCATTCCGCAATCGCGCATGAACCTTTTGCGCCACGGCTGGCTCAAGTTCGTGAAACGGGAACCGCCGATTGTTTATCGCGGTGAATATCAGGTGCTGGCGTCGTTATTGGAAAGTCGCGGGGCCGATCTCATGCACATTTATTTTGGTCACACTGGCGTGCATCTGTTGCCGTTTATCGAGCAATGGGACAAGCCGTGCGTGGTTTCTTTCCATGGCGCCGACGTCGCGATCAAGGACGACATTCCCAATTATCCGGAAAAATTACGCCGCTTGTTTGATCTTGTGCCACTGGTTCTGGCGCGTTCGCAATCGCTCGCCAATCGATTGGTCCAATTTGGTTGTCCGCCCGCGAAACTGCGGATCAACCGCACCGGCATTCCATTGGATGACTTTCCATTTGTAGATCGACAACCACCGCCAGATGGACGCTGGAAAGTAATGCAGGCGTGCCGTTTAATTCCAAAAAAGGGCGTGGCCACCAGCCTGCGCGCCTTCGCGATTTTTAAAAGAGACAACCCGCACGCTGAATTCTTCATTGCGGGCAAGGGTCCGCTGCAGCGAGAACTGGAAATGCTCGCCGCCGGCCTCGGTGTTTTTAACGATGTGCACTTTGTCGGCTTCCTCCCGGAACGAAAGCTGATGGAGCTCTACGCGAGCTCACACATGTTCCTGCATCCGAGCGAAACGCCACCGGATGAAAACCAGGAGGGGATACCGAACTCGGTGCTGGAAGCGATGGCAACCGGTCTGGTCGTCGCGGCGACACGGCATGGCGGACTTCCCGAAGCGATCCAACACGGCCGCACGGGTTGGCTAGTTCCGGAGGAGGACCATATTTCCCTGGCCAGAACGATGCAGGAAATTACGAGCTCGCCGCGAATATTGAGCGAGATGGGATTGCGCGCCCGCCAGACGGTGGCGCAGCAATTTCAGCAGCAAACGCAGATCCGCCTCCTCGAGTCGTTTTACGAAGAAGCGATTGGGGTGAATGGCGCCGAGGAGCCCGTCAAATCTGAGGCGATGACCTCGCCAGGCCCGCAGTTCGTCGAGCCGGTTGCGGCAAATTGAGGCCGCTGCGAGAATTTTGTTTCTTGTCATCCGGGCAAAACGCGCTTTGATATGCGCGACGCAAGCCGGCCTTGTGTTGAGCGTCATTGCCTTTGCGGGCGACGCCAATAAAGAAGCTCGGGCGCAGGCTTGTCACGAACCGAATGCAATATCGTTTTTCCTTTCCCTTATCATTGTCGATCTTGGCAGTCCTTTGCGGATGCGCCCTTGCCAGCTCGACACTTGCAGCCGAGCCGGCGCGGGCTGAGGCAAAAGAACAACACGAAGCAGCAGTACCGTTAAAGCCGGCCGAGCTGGTTCACATCGGGAAGTTTGCGATCACCAATTCGATGCTGGTGACGTGGGTTGTAGCGGCGGGAATCATCGTTTTCGCCCAATTAGCAATGCGAAAGATCAAGCTGGTGCCGAGCGGCGCGCAGAACTTTTGGGAATGGATGGTGGAGAGTCTTTACAATTTCCTCGAGAGCATTATCGGTCGCGAGCTTGTGCAAAAAACATTTTGGTTTTTCGCGACGATTTTCATTTTTATTTTGTTCGTGAACTGGTTCGGACTTATTCCCGGAGTCGGAACGATCGGCTGGGGACACCACGATCCAACAACCGGCGTTTTCCATGTCGATCAGCCTCTCCTGCGCGGAGGAAACGCCGATCTCAACATGACCTCAGCGATGGCGCTGATTTTCTTCCTTCTTTGGATTATCTGGGCGATCCAGGCGAACGGCGTCGGCGGATTTTTGCTCCACATTTTTGGACCGAAAGGAGAAACCTCCGGTTTGTTGAAGATCATGATGATCGTGATCTTTTTCATGGTCGGCTGGCTCGAGATCGTGTCGATTTTGTTCCGCCCGATCTCGCTTAGCTTTCGTCTTTTCGGAAATGTTTACGCCGGTGAAAGCATCTTGGAAGCGATGTCCACGATGGTGCCCGCGCTTTCGTGGCTCATTCCGATTCCGTTTTATTTTATGGAGGTACTGGTGGGAATCGTGCAAGCGCTGGTTTTTATGTTGTTGACCGCCGTTTTCACGCTTTTGATTGCGCAACATGAACCTGGGCACGAACCACAGCACTGAAAATTTCGGCAAGCCGATCGCGGCAGCTCTGCGACGATTGCCAAGAAAACCAAATAGGAAAATATGATACTACCATTATTGGCAGAGATGAGCGGAAGCATTCACGTGGGCCTTGCGGCCATGGGCGCGGGCATCGGCGTTGGTTTAACTGGCCTCGGCGCGGCGTCGGCGGTGGGCCGCAATCCCGGCGCAGCCACACCGATTCTTGTGCAAGCGATTCTGGCGATCGCGTTCACCGAGGCGATCGTCTTCTACGCACTCTACCTGCTGCCTCACTAAAAATTGCGGGCACCGGCCAATAACGTTCCGTGCTCCTACTTCAATTGATATGCCTTCGATTTTGATTCTTGCGCAATCCAGAGGCGGCATTGTGGATTCCGCCAAAGAAATCGCTGACACCTTTGGCTGGAATCCGTGGTTGTTTTTGTCGCAAGTAATCAGTTTTGTAATCGTTGCCCTTCTGCTGCGCCGCTTCGCTTACAAACCGATTCTCGCCGTACTGGAAGAACGGCGGCAGCGGATCGAGCAAGGTTTGCTGAACGCCGAGTTAATCAAAAAACAACTGGCCGAGGCCGAACAGCGTTACGCCGAGATTTTGGCCAAAGCCAATGCGGACGCGCAGAAAATGATCGACGAAGCGCGCGCGAGCAGCACGCATTTAGCCGAGCGCAAGGAACAGGAAGCGATAGCCGCAGCGGAGCAAATCATTGTGAAAGCGCGCGAAGCCAGCGCGATCGAGCATGAGCGCACAATGGAGGCGTTGAAACGCGAACTGGGGCGGCTCGTGGTCGATACCACCGCGAAAGTAACCGGCAAAGTCCTTACGGCCGACGATCAACGCCGGCTGCAAGAAGAGGCCGCGCGTCAACTCGCCTCATGAAAATCAACAAGGAAATTCGCCAGCTTTCGCGGGAAATGTTGCGGGCCAGTTTCACAGACGGTCAGATCGATCGCGGCAAAATCACGTCGCTCGTGCAGTCGCTCATCGCGAAAAAGCCGCGCCGCTACCTCGACATTCTGCAATATTACAAACGGCTTGTTCGGCTCGAGATCGCAAAACGCCACGCGCGAATTGAAAGCTCCACCCAGGTAAGTCCCGAGACGAGTGCGCGAATCGTCGAGAACCTCAAGAAAACGAGGGGACGCGATTTAACGACAGAATTTGTCGTTAACCCGGAGCTTCTCGGTGGAGTGCGCATTCGGGTGGGCAGCGACGTTTGGGACGGCAGTGTACGCGATCGATTGGAACGTTTGCAAAAACAACTTTGAAAGATCGACAATAACAAGATCGACAATCATGAGCAGTATTCTTGAAGAAATTGAAACGAAAATCGCGGGACTGAAAACATCGAC
>CATPAW010000143.1 GCA_955652255.1 uncultured Chthoniobacterales bacterium
CGCCTAGTGCGCATGCGATGTAAAAGAAATTGTGTCCGAATTCCAGCGGCCAGCGGATCAGCGTGAGCGTGTGCACGACCGATCGCGACCAGAAAATCAGGATGACAAGCAATCCGACCGCAACATAGGGCCAGAAAACGCGTTGTTGAATCGACAGGACGTTCCGCGCGTTCTCAATTAAAAAATAGAGTGCAACGCCCTGAACAATGCTTGTCATCGTGAGCTCGATTTCGACGACCATGGCGTCGAGCTCGCGACGGCTGTCCCTTGGCGCGTTCATGGCTGCGACTCGTAATCAATTCGCACGTGCAATGTCAAGCTGGGGCAAACTGTAATCCGTCCGAACTTTCGTGCCTGGAGGGATTTGAACCCACAACCTGCGACCCGGAAGCCAAAAACCCCCGGTCTCCCTATCCTCACGTTCCAGCAAATCGAGAGCCGGCTCTATGTCGCCCAGGAGGGAGTAGACACAGGCGACATTATACTGAGTGAAAATATCGTCAGGGTTGGTCGCCAACGCTCTGGGACACCCATTCCTTGGCACGAAAATCCCGGTGAGGATTGGCCGAAATATCTCAATCTTGACCGCTGGATCGACATCAACATTCGCCGCATTCGCGAGATCGAGCTCGATTTGTCGCACCCAAAGCGCATTCTTGATCTTGGCTGCGGGGCTGGATATTTTCTGCACATCGCGCAATTGCTCGGGCATAAAGGACTTGGACTCGATGTGGATTACCTGCCGATGTTTGCAGAGACCACCCGCCTGCTCGGAGTCCCTCGGGTTATCTCACGCGTTGAGCCCTTACTCTCCTACCAAATCTCGGAGCAAAATTTGATCTCATCACCGCCTTCATGATCTGCTTCAACAATCACGAACAAGCCAATCTTTGGGACGTCCCGGAGTGGGAGTTTTTCTCGATGATCTCGCGAAACATCTCGCACGCGGTGACCGCGTTTGGCTGGAGCTCAACCGCGAATACGACGGGACGTGCTACACGCCCGCGCTAAAGCAATTGTTCGAGCGGCGCGGCGCCAAGATCGACGATCACCGCGTGATGTTTAATTCAATTCTGCTAACGCCTTCTTTAGTTTCGTCAACTGCTCGCTGAAATCCTTCTTCGCTGTCGTTTGACACTTTTTGCCGCGTTGTTTTATCAACCACCACCATCCAAACTAAGCGAGCTCCATGCGTTTAGAAGAAAAGATTAAGAAACTGATCGACGGTCAGGCATTCGCGAGCATAACGCGCCACGTTCGCTCCTTGTTTCATCGTCTTTTCTTTCCTTCGCCAATTAAGCCCAAACGAATCATCGCAAGCATCGAGGGCCACAATAGATTTCATGAGATTTGCGACCGCTATGGCATGGAGGATCCAGGAGAAGGACCGCCGAAGTTCCTGAATCTTAAACGCTGGATCCGGCGAAATGCCAAGCGTGTCCGCGAGCTCCGACTGGATGATCAAAAACGCCAGCGCGTTCTCGATCTCGGCTGTGGCCCGGGTTATTTTCTTTATATCTGTCGCTGCCTCGGTCACGACGTTCTCGGTATCGATATCGACGAAGTGCCAATGTATGGCGAACTAACGCAGCTACTCGAAGTGCCGCGCGTTATCTGGCGCATCGAACCGTTTGTTCCCCTGCCTGACCTCGGACAGTTCGACGTGATCACTTCCTTTCTCACTTGTTTCAATGAGCCCATTGGGCCAGGACTTTGGGGAATCGCCGAGTGGGACTTTTTTCTGGAGGATATAAGGCGTCATGTCTTACCCAACGGCCGCCTCTGGTTCGAATTGAACCGCCAATCTGACGGCCAGCCTTACTCACCCGCGTTAAAACGCTTTTTCGAAAGCCGCGGCGCGAGGATTGATCTTTACCGCGTAATGTTCACTTCAGACCGTGTCGCGCGTTCTTCAGCTTAGCCAGTTGCTCGCCGAAAGACCTTGGCGTAACGCGCGACAAACGAATGCAAGGATTGCAGCAGGTGCGCGGTTCGCAACGGGTGAACGATCAAAATCCCGAAGGCAAATATCAAAATCGGTGCACCGTTGGGCGAGCACCAAAACCCGAGAAGCAAAGCGTTTTCAAAACCAGGTGGCTACGGCGATTCTCTGTCGAAACATTGTCAGGGACGCAAATGCAAGGGACGCTACATCATTTTATCGGATAAGGCCATCGGACTGGACAGGGAAGAACAACGCTCTGGATTGGAAGCCGGACAACGAAAATGGGCAGACTTGGCGAACGGGCTGCCTTCGACTCCTCTCATGACCGACCTGACTGCTTTCAGAAGCAACGGAAACGCGACCAGAAAAGTCGCAGCGATAGATTTTTTCATGAGTGGCCTCCTTAAACTTTGTTTTCGCGAGCGGTTTCGCCACATGCTACGCGCACGCGCGCATGGGCCAACTTATGGCGCCAGCCGTTTCGCCGGGCAAGCCGGCCGTCGTAGCTGACGGTGAAGCTCTTGCTGCTTTCCCTACCCCGCGATCACACTCATGGGGTCGCCGTAGGCGTCGGGATTGGGGTTGGAAAAGGCGGGACGGCTGCAAACCCTGCAGCGAGAAACGCCTCGGCCATTTCCTTGACGATCCCCCAATACTCGAAGGCGTGCTTACTCCCCGGGATGGTGAGTTGCTGATAATTTGTAACTCCAGCCGCAGTTAATTTTGCAACCATATCCGGTAACTGTTGTGGCGGCATTGGATCATCAATCGAAGCGACGAGGAAGAGCGGAGCGATGCTGCTCGTGACAATAAAGACTGGCGAGGCGGCAAGTAGGACAGCCGGGGCACTCGAATTGACGTAGTTTGTAACGTCGAATTCGAAGTTAGTGCGGAGCGGGTCACTGAGTGACGCTGGATCGGAAAAGTCGAAGGCTCCGCTTAGGCAGACTCCAACATCAATCCGATCGACTCCAGCCGTTCCGGTCGCAGCAACATACGCTGCGTGAGAAGCGCCGGCCGAACC